>JAUWSB010000139.1 GCA_030610255.1 Bacteroidota bacterium | reverse complement strand
GATTCTGATCCTGTCTCAAAATTCAATGGTTTTATTGGCTATTATTTTGCTTTTGCTTTTATTTTAAGATTTTTTATGCAAAATTTGCCGACACTTGCAATTCAGCCATATCTGCACCTGCCTGTAAAAAAATCTTTATTGATTAATTATGTGCTATTTAAATCTTTCCTGAGCTTTTTTAATTTTTTACCATTATTTTTTATTATCCCATTTGCAATTTTTCAGCTTAGTCAGTTTTATCCTTTATTAACAGTTTGGGTGTGGCTTTTATCTATAGTCATGTTAGTGCTTTCCAATAATTTACTGATTGTCTATCTTAAAAAACAATTAGTTGCTAATGCCAAAATAGTAGGTTTTTTCGGATTATTTATAGCTGCACTGCTTTTACTTGATTATTTTAAAATAATTTCATTTTCCAGGCTTTCAACTCAAATTCTTGGGTACATAATTGATTATCCGTATTTTATTATTATACCTGCTTTAATATTTATTTCTATTTATTATTTAAACTATTTCTTTTTACGATCACATTTGTATCCCGAAGAGATCAGTACAAAAAAAGGAAAGAAAACCGATGCGATTTCAAAAATCAAATACCTGCAGAGTCTTGGAATTACAGGCGATATCATTGCTTTGGATATGAAATTGTATTGGCGTAATAAACGCACTAAAACAATTATTTACATGACGCCATTGATTTTACTTTATGGCTTGTTTTTCTATCCACAGGAAGTATACAGCGAAGGTTTCGGATTTTTAATATTTGTCGGGATATTTATGACCGGCGGTCTTATGTTAAATTACCTGAATTATGCTTTCAGTTGGGAAGGCAGGTATTTCGACAATATTCTGACAAGCAATATTGATATGGAAAAATATATCCGTGTAAAGTTTATTATAGCACTGTTAATTTGCACTTTAAGCTTTATCTTAACTATCCCTTACGTGTTGTTCGGCGCTAAAATATTGTTTATTAATTTTGTTACTTTTCTTTTTAATATTGGGGTATTATCTTTTGTGTTACTGTATAATGCCACTTTTAATAAAAAAAGTATGGATTTAAGCAAAGGTTCTGCATTTAATTACCAGGGAATAGGAGCATCAAACTGGCTTGTCTTGTTACCTGCATTTTTACTTCCGATATTCATCTATTTACCTTTTAATTATTTCGGAGTTCCTTATACAGGATTAATAATTGTTGGATTATTAGGAATTTCCGGATTATTATTTAACAAATCAATATTGAAAATAATAACAAAACAATTTTATAAACGAAAATATATTATGGCTGAAGGTTTCAGGGAGAAAGGATAAAAAACAGAAATTGATTTAAGAACACCGATTAACCCCGATATGCTAAAGTTACGGGACAGGCGATTTTAGATTTACGAAGTTAAAAAACTGATGAATAAATTTGAAATGAATTAATATCTATATTCGTAAAAAGCGTAGAAATTACACAAAAGAATATGGAAAATATAAAAAGCATATAAACATGATTGAAGCTAAAGAATTGCAAAAAGATTATAATGGAATAACCGTTTTAAATATTCCGGATTTAAAAGTAAAAAAGGGTGAAAGTTTCGGATTGGTAGGAAATAATGGTGCAGGAAAAACGACATTTTTCAGATTGATACTTGATCTGATAAGACCAAACTCAGGCGGAGTATGGATAGATAATAAAAATGTTGCAAAAAGTAATAACTGGAAATCATTAACAGGCTCTTACCTTGATGAAGGATTTTTAATTGATTTTCTTACTCCTGAAGAATATTTTGATTTTGTTGGTAATACCAAAGGTTTATCAAAAGGGGATATTGATGATTTTTTAAAAAACTATAAAGAATTTTTTGACGGACAGATATTGGACAAAAAAAAGTACATCCGCGACCTGTCTGCAGGTAATCAGATGAAAGTCGGAGTAGCAGCCGCTTTGATGGGTAATCCCGAAATACTTGTACTTGACGAACCTTTTAATAGCCTTGACCCCTCAACCCAGATACGCTTGAAAAATATATTAAAAAAGCTTAAAGAAAAAAATAATGTATCAATATTAATATCAAGTCACGATTTGAACCATGTTACAGAAGTTTGCGAACGAATAGTTGTACTTCATGAAGGTGATATTGTGCATGATATTCAAACCAACAAGGACACACTCAAAGAACTTGAAAAATATTTTGCTGTGTAGTATCTGAAAATTCAACCTTTGATTCGAATTAATAAATAAAATCAATTAAGTTTGTATTGTTAATTTCACAAAAATTTTATTTTCTATTAAAATGTCTCTTATTCAAAAAATATTGCTGATAATGTTTTTTAGTGTTAATCTGCTAACCTTTGGCCAGGATTACTCAATTTCAGGAAACGTTATCGATTCCAAAACCAAAGAACCTCTTGCATTTGTAAATATTATTATCAATGAAGGAAACTACGGCGGTACAACTGATATTGACGGAAAATTTCAATTAAACTACCCACAACCCATTAGATCATTAAAACTTAGTTATGTTGGCTACGAATCAAAAACATATCTTATAACTGATGATCATGTAAATAACATAATTGAACTTGAAAGAAAGGATATTCTGCTTCCTGAAATAGTGGTCTTTCCCGGTGAAAACCCCGCTCATCGAATTATAAAAAATGTAATTAAAAACAGAAATCTTAACGACCCTGAGAAACTTCATTCATTTTCATATACTTCTTATGATAAAATGATATTTACGGCAGATATTGATTCAATACTTAAAAAAGATACTTCATTGCTTGATACTTCAGAAATCAAAATAAAGGATTTTTTTGACAGGCAACATATTTTCCTAATGGAAACAGTAACCGAGCGAAAATTTCTGTATCCGGGCAAAAATCACGAAAAGGTTATCGCAACAAGAATATCAGGTTTGAAAGACCCGATAATTGTTTTTATGATATCACAAATGCAATCCACATCATTTTATAATGAAATAATCAGGATATTCAGTAATAACTATATCAATCCGATAAGTAAAGGCAGCACCAACAAATATTTATTCCTGCTTGAAGATACAACTTTTACTGAAAATAATGATACGGTTTTTATTATTTCATACAGACCAAGGAAAAACACCAATTTTGACGGAATGAAGGGTGTTCTCTCAATAAATTCAAATGAGTGGGCAATACAAAATGTGATTGCTGAACCGGCAAATGAAAAAATCCGGACAAAAATAAAAATTCAGCAGATGTATGAAATGATTGACGGAAAACAATGGTTCCCTGTACAATTAAATACTGATATTATTTTTGGCAGTATCGGAGTCTCGGATGGTAATAAAGCTTATAAATTAATGGGAATCGGCAAAAGTTATTTAAAGGATATCGTTCTGAATCCCGAACTGGTCAGGAAAGAATTTAACAATATTGAAGTTGAAGTTGAAGCCGACGCTCATAAAAAGCCAGAGAATTTCTGGAATACATATCGTAAAGACAGTCTTACCGATAAGGATATTAAAACTTATCATTTTATTGACAGCATAGGTAAGGCAGAGAACTTTGACAAGTTAGCCAAATCCTTTGAAACACTTATGACAGGCCGTATTCCATGGGGATATTTTGATATTGATATTAACAAATTTGTAAAATATAACAGCTACGAAGGATTTTACCTGGGCCTTGGCTTACATACCAACGACAGAATTTCAAAACTTTTTAAAGTCGGCGGATACTGGGGATACGGCTTTAAAGATAAAACCGCTAAATATGGAGGAGATATTAGTTTTTTACTTCACCGCAATTCTGAACTTGAAGTAAAATTTGATTATTTTAATGATGCTGTAGAAAGCGCAGGAGTTAGCTTTTATGATGACAACAAAGAATTAATTAGTACCGATAATTTCAGGAAATTATTGATAAAAAGAATGAATAAAACTGAACATTATCAGGCGTCATTAAGTTTCAGGATATTAAGGTATATGAAACTGAACGTTTCACTTAGCCGGTCATTTAAACAAGCTTATGGAAATTATAAATACGGATTAAAAGAAGAGAATGTTACAGTATTGGTTGATGAATTTAATTTTACCGAATTAACGGTTGGCCTCCGGTACGCTTACAAAGAAAAATTTCTGAGAACAAGACGCGCAAATATTTCATTAGGTACTAATTATCCAATATTATGGTTTCAATATACAAAAGGTTTTAACAATCTCTTTAACGGAGAATTTGCTTACAATCGCTTTGACCTTAAACTTGAAAAATCGTTTTATTTTAAATATTTAGGAAAATCATCTTTTCGTATAATGGCAGGTTACATTGACAGTTATTTGCCCTATTGCAATTTATTCAATGGAAACGGAAGTTATCGCAAGTTTACGATTTTTGCGTCTAACAGTTTTGCAACCATGCAGATGAACGAATTTCTTTCAAACAAATACGTGGCACTTTATTTTACTCATAATTTTGGGAAATTACTTGTACACTCCAAAATTTTTCACCCCGAAATTTCAGTTGCTGCCAATGTCGGATTCGGTTCATTAAACAATAAGGATATGCATTTTAAAACTGACATCAAAACAATGGAAAGCGGATATTATGAAAGCGGATTGTTGCTTAATAATTTAATTAACATGAAGTTGTATTCTATTGGTGTCGGGGTTTTCTACCGGTATGGTCCTTATTCTTTTGATAAAGTCTCTGATAACTTTGCATGGAAATTCACAATAACTTTTCCATCGTTAAAACCCTAACGCAGTAAACTGCAAGATAAAAAGATAAAAGTCTCCAAGGGAAATAGGGGAAATAAGGGGAATAGGGGGAATAGGGGCAATGTCATTAAGTTAAGGGTTTATCTCAATGGAATTTGGAATATTGAACACCGATCCATATGGACAAGTTTAACGATTTTTGAATTTCGAAGTATCATATTATCAGCAATAAAAAATCTAAAATTATTATTCGTTAATCGATATTCATTATTCATTTGCTTAACTTAATGACATTGGGAATAGGGGAAACAAGGGAAATACCTTTATACCTCTATTTCCCTTATACCTCTATTTCCCTTATACCTCTATTTCCCTTATACCTTTATTTCCCTTATACCATTTAACAATTTACCCTCAATCCCAATATCGGGAGAAAATAGGAATTGATTAATAAACTGCTTAGTTACTATTTTTTTAATATTATGGACAAACGCTGATTATATTTTTTCGTAAAAAATGATATGATTTTTAAAAATGTTTTATCTTTACTGCAAATCTTAAAACTATGTTTCAAAAATATCGTTTATTCTTTTACATCGTAATAATCCTTGCAGTAGGGTTTTTACTATGGTTTTATTCCACAATAGTAATTTATATTCTAATAGCTGCGGTGTTATCAATTATCGGGCAGCCACTGGTTCAATTACTGGATAGAATTAAAATTCCACATGCATTAAGTGCCTTATTGGCATTGTTAATAATGATTGTTTTTTTCCTTTCCATTTTCGCGATATTCGTTCCATTATTTATTCGGGAAGCTGAAATGATATCACAGCTTAACATTGGTGCCATTGCAGAAGAATTTAAGGAACCTTTGCAGAAACTGAAGGAGTTATTAGTAAGCTATAATATAATGGGAGCTAATGAAACCTTAGCACATTATTTTAGTCAACGGCTGGAATCTATAGTAAGTATTGCCACATTCTCAGGTATTATTAAACATATATTAAGTGAAACAGGAGCATTTTTCGTAGGAACATTTTCAGTTGCATTTATTACATTTTTCTTTTTAGAAGACAAAAATTTATTTAAAAGTATTATTTTGCTTTTGGTAAATGAAAAATATCATGATAAAACCAAAAAGGTATTATCTAAAAGCAAAAAATTATTACAACGGTATTTTATCGGATTAATCTGTGATATTACTTTAATGATGACCCTTATGAGCATTGCAATGACCTTATGGGGAGTACATAATGCCTTGCTTATCGGATTTTTTGCCGGTCTTGTTGTTATAATTCCTTATATCGGACCAATGATAGGGCTAACACTGGCAGTGGTCATTGGTGTTACAAGTGCTTTAAGTGTTGATGTTCATATTTTAATACTTCCACTTGTTTTAAAGATAGGTTTAACATATTTTATAATTAATGCCTGCGACGGATTGATTTTTCAACCGCTGATATATGGAAAAAGCGTTAAAGCAAGCCCGCTTGAGATATTCCTGATACTTCTGATATCAGGAATAACAGCAGGATTTGAAGGTATGATGGTTGCAATACCTACTTATACATTTATCAGGATTATCGCCAAAGAATTTCTAGGCCAATTCAGAGCAGTGAAAAAACTAACTGAAAAAATATAACTTACCAGGAACTATTTAGAGTCCGTCTATAAAGTCAGTAAGTTTAAACCTGCCCGTTCGTTCAGGCGGGTAAATATTAAAAATCACAAATGACAAGCACCAAATTTCAAATAAATTACAATGTTCAAAAATTCAATGACCAAAACAGTTTCGGTCATCCATCCATACGGACTTGCTTCGCTTCGTACGGACAAGTTTTGATCATTTATATTTTGAATTTATCCATACGGACAAGTTTTGTTATTTGTTTTTTGTTATTTGGTCCCGATAGCTATCGGGATTAATTCAAAATTGTTTAACTTTATGGACAGG
>JAUWSB010000220.1 GCA_030610255.1 Bacteroidota bacterium | reverse complement strand
TTATTATCTTAATAATCAAAGCAATAAAAAATAATACACAATATTTTTAAAATTCAGGCATTATATATTTGGAATTAAAAAGCTAATTTTGTATTTTTGTTGAGTTATAACAAATATAATAAAGTAAGAATTTTAATAAATGAACGATGCAGATGAATTAATTTCCGGAATAGAATACAAAGTCAGGAAGTTAGTAAATTTGCAAAAAGAAAATAAATCGGGAAATGAATTATTATTAAATCAAAATACAGAATTAAAAAAAAATATAGAAGAACAAAAAAAAATTATTAATCAATTAAAAGAAGAATTTAATAGAATAAAATTAGCCAAATCGCTTGAATCCATGAAAGGATCAAATGATGCTAAGTTAAAAATTAATGAACTGGTGCGGGAAATTGATAAGTGTATTGAGCTTTTAAGTAATTAGATGATAAACCGGTTAAATTAAATGGATGAATTAACAATATCAGTTACAATAGCTGACAGACCATATAGATTAACAATAAAAAAAGAGGAAGAAGAAACAATTCGGAAGGCAGCTAAATTTATTAACGAAAAAATAAAAGATTATTCTGAAAATTATGCATTTAATGATAAACAGGATTTGCTGGCAATGGTGTCGTTACAATATGCTAATACTTCGTTAAATCTTGAAAAACAATATAAGGATAAGGATAATCGTTTTGCCGAAAGATTGATAGAAATAAATAAGGTTTTATCAGATAATTTAGTTTAAAAGATATATTGCATACGTTCATTGAAAAATATTAAAAATTTACCCGCATTAATTCAAACATGTTTGTAAACTCAACATTATAAAATTTAGAGTTAAAGCTCATAAATTCGTAGGACGGGCCTCAGTCCGCTTCGGTGGAATTTCCGGTTAACACTGGAACAGTGGAAGTTCGAAAAATTTGGCAACTCTATCCATGTCATCTGGGGTTTACTAAACTCCTGAATTTTTGCGGGTTTTTTTATTTTAATTTTTAATCTCTTAGCATCCTTCCTTTTATTAAATTCAATTAACTAATATAAAAAATTATGGATATAGTAGTATTATGTATAATTATAGGTGTTGTTGCATTATTCGCAGGTGGCTTGATTACCTCTACCTTTTTAAGAAAATCAGTTGAAAAGAAAAGTGAAAATATATTAAGGGAAGCACAGGATAAAGCTGAGGTTATCAAAAAGGATAAGATATTACAAGCAAAAGAAAAATTCCTTCAACTAAAGTCTGAACACGAGCGGATTATCAATGAAAAAAATTATATAATCCAAAAAAGTGAAAACCGCCTTAAACAAAAAGAAGCAACAATTTCGCAGAAAATGGAAGAATTTCAGCGAAAGCAAAATGAAATCAATACAATTAAGTCAAACCTGACAAATCAGCTTGAGATAATCAATAAAAAACAAATTGACCTGGAAAAAGCGTATAATAGACAAGTTGAACAATTGGAAGAAATTTCGAGTTTTTCGGCAAGTGAAGCTAAATCTCAATTAATTGAAACATTAAAAGATGAAGCCAAATCCGAGGCAGCAATTTACGTTAGGGAAATTGTTGAAGAAGCAAAGCTTTCGGCAAATACAGAAGCTAAAAAGCTTGTGATTGAAACAATTCAGCGTACGGCTGCCGAACACACAATCGAAAATTCGGTTTCGGTTTTTAATATTGAAAATGATGAGATAAAAGGCAGGATAATCGGCAGGGAAGGGCGAAATATTAGAACATTGGAAGCGCTTACAGGCATTGAAATTATTATTGATGATTCTCCCGAAGCTATTTTACTTTCCGGATTTGACCCGATTAGAAGGGAGATAGCAAAACTCTCGTTACATAAATTAGTTACCGATGGTCGTATTCATCCGGCACGTATTGAGGAAATTGTAGCGAAAACAAAGAAACAGATTGAACAGGAAATTATTGATGTTGGAAAAAGGACTGCCATTGACCTTGGCATTCATAATATGCATCATGAACTTATACGAATGATAGGTAAGATGAAATACAGGTCTTCTTATGGGCAAAACCTGCTTCAACACTCAAGAGAAGTTGCCAATTTATGTTCTACAATGGCTGCCGAACTCGGTTTAAATACTAAAAATGCCAAAAGAGCGGGATTGCTGCACGATATTGGCAAAGTGCCTGATAATGAATCCGAATTACCACATGCAATTCTCGGAATGAAACAGGCGGAAAAATTCAAGGAAAAACCGGAAATCTGTAATGCAATCGGAGCACATCACGATGAAATAGAAATGAATTCATTGATAGCACCTATTGTTCAGATTTGTGATGCTATTTCCGGTGCAAGACCGGGTGCAAGACGTGAAGTGGTTGAATCATATATTCAAAGATTAAATAAATTGGAAGAATTGGCATTGACTTACCCCGGTGTTGTAAAAACCTATGCCATACAAGCAGGGAGAGAATTGCGGGTGATTGTGGGTGCTGATAAAGTTTCAGACAGTGAAGCAAATAAAATTTCTTATGACCTGTCGAGGAAAATACAGGATGAGATGACATATCCGGGTCAGGTAAAAATAACAGTGATCCGCGAAACAAGGGCTATTAGTTATGCCAAGTAGAAAAGGCTAAAGGCTAAAGTTTAAAGGCTAAAGTTTGGTAATTGTTTATAGTTTGAAATCCATCCATACGGACTTACTTCGCTTCGTACGGACAAGTTTAGAAATTAGAAATTGGAAATTTATATTATCGTATTTTTGTGCTGTTGATAAACGCATTCAACTTTGGACCAAGTTTTTCAATTACTTTTTTGAACCTTTTTGTTCCACTTGTCAAAATCGTACCAAACCAAATCAGACAATTCTTCCGATAGTTTGTAAACCCCGTAGGATAATAACTTCTAATAATGATAATAAAAACCTTATTTCTTTTCAATAAACCTTAGTATAAAGCAGTATTCAGATGGATTTCAAACCTTATTACCTTATTAAACTACTGAAAATAAGGTAATAAGGTTTAGGGAAGTAATTTTTTAATATTTCTACTAAGGTTAAAAAAATTGAATCCAGACGGACTTGCTTCGCTTCATAAGGTTTTTTGAAATATTTCAAAAAGTGTAAACTACTTTGATGCGTATATGAAAAATGCCCAAATATTTAATAAAATTGCTGTCTTCTAAAGTTTTTTTTACATTATCAAATCTTTGATATTCATATGCATACAAGAACTGGAGGAACTTTTTTCTTAATATTTGTTGATTTTTAACATCTTAGGGTAAACCTATAATTTCTAAACTTGTCCGTATGGATTTCCAATTTCAGCGTT
>JAUWSB010000134.1 GCA_030610255.1 Bacteroidota bacterium | reverse complement strand
TAAGGGAAATAATGGTATAAAGGTATAAGGGTATGGTGTACCTTATTTCCCCTATTTCCTTATTTTTCCCTATTCAATTATCAATTGCTCTGTAAAAAGCTACAGGCGGCTTCCTAAAACCCCTGTCTTTTTATAGTGTTTTACATTTCCATTCAGGTCAAAAACCTCAATATAAATAATGTAGATCCCGATGTTCGCCTTTTGGTTATTTTTGGTTATCCCGTCCCAAGAAAACGCTCCTTTGGTCCCGAGCAATTCATTTTTAATCAAATATTTAACAAGTCTGCCCTTTGAGTCGTAAATGCTAATGTTGGCAGTATAACCGGGGTCATTAAATTCATAGTAAATATTTAGAACATCATCATGTCCGTCAGCATCTGGTGAGAAAATATCAGGAGAAATCATAATCTGGTCATCAATATTTTCCATTTCAACAAACTGTGAATTTTTATAAGCAGGTGTGCCCAAACCAACATTTTCAGCAGCAGAATGCCAATTGGTTTCGTCTTGTGTTGGTCTGTTATAATTTATTCTTTCCAGAGCAACGCCATCCAAATAATTAAACAGGGCATATTGCATGTCCTCATTATATGAAAACACATCAATCACATTTTTGCTTTTATCAGAAATTATTACAGTGCCTTTGTCATTGTTAAAAGCCGGAAGAGTTTCAATTTTAATGAAACCATCAGGGTCTGAAGTATAGTATTGCTGTTTGACTATATCCGGATTTTTGGTTAAGACAAGATAATTTTCCGGAAACATAAGAAATCCTTTTATTGAAATTTCTTTTGTAATAGTATCCGGTGGGTTTGGAAGGGTTATTTTAACTGACGAGACCGTAAGTTCTTTCAAATCAACCACTTTATTTGATCTGTTATAAAGCTCAACATAATCAACCCCATTTCCTTTAGGATTAAATAATATTTCATTTATTGCTATGTCGTTTGAAACGGCTGTTTCAGGAACCCCCAATAAAAGATCACTATTAACAGGCAGAAGCTGACCAATACAGTTTGTTAAAGTATCAGTTATAAATAAAATATAAATTATACCTTTTTGTAATGGGATTGGAAATTCAAGAATTACAGATTTATAATCCGGATCAACAGGAATAACATTAAGAGGATTGCCTATTCCTTTATCAACCTTAAAAGCCTGTAAATTGTTTAAAGAAGAACCATCCATTAACTGTGTAAAAAATAACTGAAAGCTTAAGCTGTCAATACAAATTATTCGTGATAGTTGTGGAGGAAAATCATTTACAGCATTAACTGAATTAATCTTACCGGGTGTTCCCCCTTCCGGATAATTTGAAGCCTTCCAGTTGTCTGATTCCATGCATGGACTAAGAGGGTCAATTTGTTCCAGTGACCAGCCGCCATTTTCTTTTTCAGGATTTTTATACCATTCATCAGAATATGAAACCAGTGAAATTATTTCTTCTTCTTTGTTTTGTAATATGATAGTTTGTCCGGAATTAGTAAGAGAAAAACCTGAAAAACCAACAAACCGACCATAATTTGTTAACTCGGGTTCAGCAGCATCTTTAGCTAAGATCAGATAGCCATTAGCCTCAATTGAGATATCAGGAAAGGTTTTAATACTTGAACCGATTGTAATTGTCCAATCTTCTAAATTTAATGGAAAACCGGTGTTGTTAAATAATTCAATATATTCATATTCAGGGAGGGAAACCGGTGGATTTGGGTCTGCCATGATTTCATTGATAACGATATCGTAAGGTACAGAAAAATAATAAACAAATGATTGGGTAGCTGATGTAATTGCATTTTGAGACAGGTCTTCAACGTTTGTTATAGTTAATGAATAAATAATGCCAACATCAAAATTATTTGAGAAACTTAAATGCACCAGCGAAAAATTATTTTCATCCCTGATTGCCTGATCAGGATTTCCAATATCATTATTGACAACATAATTACTCAGCGTTTCAGAAGATTCTAAATCAACGCTTTCGGAAAATATAATATCAAGGTTTTTCTGTGAAATAACATTGATTATAGAAATTTCAGGGGGAATAGTATCTATAATTATAGGTCCGGTGTAAAAATCATCAAAATACATTTTCTTGCTGTTACTACCGGTATATTTGCAAAAAACCCCGAAATAATTTGTGGAATTTATTGAATTGTCTGTTCCGCTTGCCTCTAACTGAAAACTTGAACCACCCGAAGGGTCAGCATATACTTCCCATAAGCCGATATTATTCCTGATAACCTTAACCGTTATATAGAATGAACCGGATATTAATCCGTCAATTCCCCTGCAAACAGAAGTAATTTCATCACCGGTTTGTTTGAACAACTCAATAGCATCATCAGAACCCGCTTCACCAAATTGAAGAAAATAACCGTTAAGAGGTTCTTTTAAATCTGAGTTATCAGAAACCAGATAAATCCTTGTATTGTTATTTCCTGATGGACTGAATGAAAGTTTTATCCAAAACCGCCACTCGGTTTCATTGATCAAATAATTTTCGGTTGAAAGATAAGATTCACCCGCATCTGATGAGTTTAATTGTAACTGATCTGATGAATTGATCTGAAACTGTCCGGCATCTCCAACCCAGGTGGGATTATTGGCAAAATCACCATCAGAAAAATCATCATTAATTTGTGAAATACAAGTAAATGGTAAAAGTAAAATCAGGATAAAAAAACAAATTGTTTTTGCAGAATAATTTCGAATCTGATAAAGCATGATTATTATTTTTTTACGAAAAAATGTTTCCCAAAATTTAAATATACTATTTTTGCGTGAATTTAAATTTAGTTATCTGTAAATTAAATAAAAATAACATTGAAACCCATAAATTAATAAATGTTAGTCAAGAATGTCAAAGATTTTTTTAAAGCAAAGCACCAAACCCTAATAGATAACGGGATTGAAGCTTGTTACGGAGGGAAACATGTGGCGTAATTTATTATTTTTTATTGAAAAATCCAGATTTCTGATTTATTGACGGAATCCGATTAGTTAAATAAAATTAACGATATTAATGTGAAAATCTATAAAAACATAGAGGAGTTTAAAGGTGTTGATTATCCTGTTGTGACTGTCGGCACATTTGACGGCGTTCATATCGGTCATCAAAAAGTTATTAAACGACTGACAGAAGAAGCCCGTAAAAATAACGGAGAAACCGTTTTGATAACTTTTCACCCTCATCCACGTTTGATAATTCGTCCCGACAGCAAAAACTTTAAAATTATCAATACACAAAAAAGAAAATTTGAACTTTTGGAAAAAGCAGGTATTGACCATCTGATAATTTTACCATTTACAAAAGAATTTTCAAAACAAACCTCAGAAGAATTTATTAAGAATATTATTGTTGATAAGGTAAAGGCAAAAAAATTAGTGATTGGTTATAATCATCATTTTGGGAAAAACCGACTGGGGGATTTTAGAAACCTATTTGATTTAGGAAAAAAATACAGATTTAAAGTTGAAAAAATTCCTGCACAGGATGTGAAAAACATAGCTATCAGTTCAACAAAAATCCGAAAGGCACTGAATGAGGGCAAAATTCGCAAAGCAAATGAATTATTAGGTTATGATTATTCAATAACCGGAAAAGTGGTGCATGGTAGCCGAATAGGACATACAATTGGTTTTCCAACTGCAAATATTGATGTTGAAAATGAATATAAATTAATAGCTGCAAATGGTGTTTATGCTTGCCGGATTGAATGGAACGGACAGTTATTCAATGGAATGGGAAACATAGGATTCCGTCCGACGATTGACCATGGTGACCTGACAATAGAAGTTCATATTTTTGATTTTGATAAAGATATTTACGGTGATACCATCACAATATTTTTTATTGACCGCATACGTGATGAACGGAAATTCAAAGATTTAGATGCACTGAGAAAACAATTATTTAAGGATAAAGAAACGGTTCTGGGGATAATTAATTAGTCTATAAAGCCTGAAAGTTTAAAAAAATATTAAAAATCACAAATGACATCCCGAAAGCTTTCGGGACTAAATTTCAAATAAATTATCCCGAAAGTTTTCGGGATTCAAAAATTCAATGACCAAAACAGTTTCGGTCATCCATCCATACGGACTTGCTTCGCTTCGTATGGACAAATTTTGATCATTGATATTTCGAATTTATCCATCCATACGGATTTGCTTCGCTTCATATGACTGAAAGGAATCCGTATGGACGGACAAGTTTTATTATTTATTTTTTGTTATTTGGTCCCGATAGCTATCGGGATTAATTCAAAATTTGTTTGAATTTATGGACAGACTAATTTGTCTATAAAGTACCTCTTAGATAAAAATTTAGATTTTCAATAACTTCGTAAATCAAAAATCGTTAATCGATATTCTGAAATCAAAAAAACACATACTTTATTGACGAGCACTAATTCATTAATCAGATTTTTCCACTATAAGACCGATTTCCATAATGCCCGGTGTTTCAATTTTGGGCATAAGATTGTCAATTTCAAATTTACAAATGCCTTTTTTGCTGAATAGAAAATCTTTTCTCAGAAGTATGGAAATATAGCATGTATCACCTGTTGTTTTGCCAATAAAATCTCCCTTATTATCTTTTAATTTAAGGGCATAATCCATGGTTCTTACTTCGCCTGAAGGAGTATAAATCGTTAAATTTATTCTAAGGTTTTTATATGGATATTGTGTGATATGCTTTATGGCGAAATAAAAATTGTAATTGCTTTTAATGTCTTCAACAGGGACTTCAAATTGCACGGCTTTAAAACGGTTCCATGAATAATTTTCAAATTTTATATGCTTTTCATAAACCTTATCCGGACTACATGCAGTTAAGATCAAAAGAAGCAGAAAGACAGCATAACGTAAATTTTTCATTTTTTTTAAAAGTTATCAGTTATTAAAAAGGCTTACACAAAGTTACACAAAGATTTTATGCATACGGCATTAGAATATAAAAAACAACTTTAAGAAGATTTTAATAATTTTGCGAAATTAATAGGTAATTATGGCAAAGAAAAATCAAAAATATTATGTAGTCTGGAAAGGCAGGGAAACCGGTGTTTTTACAAGCTGGACAGAATGTGAGAAACAAATAAAGGCTCATACCGGGGCTGTATATAAGTCGTTTAAGAGTAAGGAGCTTGCAGAAAAAGCATTTAAAAGCGAAAGTGGGCAATTTATAGGGAATAATATTTTTGTAAGCGAATTGACTGTAGAACAAAAAATGTTAATAGGTAAACCCATTCCTGATAGTTTATCTGTTGATGCTGCTTGCAGTGGTAATCCCGGAATACTGGAATACCGTGGTGTTGATACTAAAACAGGAATAGAATTGTTCAGACAAGGACCCTTTCCAGAAGGAACTGTTAACATAGGCGAATTTTTAGCACTTGTTCATGGTTTGGCTTACCTGAAGAAAATAAAAAGCAATATTCCCATATATTCCGATTCAAGGACAGCAATTAAATGGGTGAAAACAAAAGTTGTAAAGACCAAATTAGAAAGAACATCCAAAAACGAAGAATTATTTAAATTAGTTGACAGGGCAGTTAACTGGCTTCACAATAATACCTTTCCTAATAAAATTCTTAAATGGGAAACCGCAGCATGGGGAGAGATCCCTGCTGATTTTGGAAGAAAATAACTAAATAATTCATCATTACTTCTAAAATCAAAAATCAGCCTGCCCCGTAGCTTTAGCGTATTGGGGTTAATCGGTGTTCTTAAATCAATTTGTTTGCAGCTTTGCTGCGTTAGGAATTAATCGGGCTAAGTTATTTTAAACATCTTAAACTTTTTGGTAAAAGTTAGGCTTAGATGCCTAAGTTTTCCCTCACCATTTTCTTAATAATAAGCTCCCGGTATTAAAATTTAAAATTTTTTTATGACATTTTGTTCTTTTTGGTATTAAGAATAAAATACCCAATTTATTTTTAATTCTAAAATCAATAATCATGAAAGAGATACGTAAATCATCTTTTCCGGAGAGGCTGAAAAAACAGACTTTTTTCTTAATAACAATAACCCTTGTAGCAATTAATTGTCAGGTTGTAACAGCACAAAGTATTGGTGATTACAGGTCAATAACAAGTGGAAACTGGAATGTAGCAAGTACATGGGAAACCTGGGATGGAGGTAGCTGGATTAACGCTGCAACTCCACCGGATAATTACACAAATTCAGTAACTATCCGTAATGGACATACAATTACATATACGATTGGTGGTAAAGAAGTGAAAAATCTTGAGGTTGAGGTAAATGGTAAGATTTATAAAGGTAATATTTCAACATATCCATATTTAGAAGTTTATGGTGATATAAATTGTAGTGGTACAATTGGGAATGGAAGTACTTATGATGGTTTTTCATTACGCCCCGAAGGTACTAACGTAAACATAAGCGGAAGCGGTGAATGTAAGTTTGGAAGAATACAAAAAAAATATGCAACTAACACAACTACAAATTTAATATTAGATATTGATGTTGAGGTGTATTACAATGAAGCGGGTGATGCGGTCTATAATGATGCAGCAAATACAACCCTTAATATAATTATAAATCCCGGCTATACTTTAGAGCTTCATTCAACAATAGAATTTAGACATACAAGTACAAGATTATTAACATTACTTATTAATTCCGATGCAACAGGAACCGGTGCATTGTTAGATAATGGTGTTGATCATTCTGATGCAAATAATACAAATGTTGAGCAGTATTTAGTTTTTAATAACAGTGGAAATACAGAGTATCATTTTGTGTCAATACCGGTTGCAAATCACCTTGTTGAGAATAGCTTAAATAATTATTATGTCTATCCTTATAATGAAACAAATAATAGCTGGAGTTATTTGTCAACCGGTGATAATTTGGAAGTTGGCAAAGGTTAT
>JAUWSB010000234.1 GCA_030610255.1 Bacteroidota bacterium | reverse complement strand
TTTATTTCAGGGTTGTCAATTATTTGTTTTTCGTCATCAATGAACAGTACATCCGGAAAATCTTTTTTTCTTTGTTTGGTAGTTTTTTTGGAAGGCTCGAATACCGAATGAAGTACTCCTATGTTATACAGGTTTCTTAAGTGGTTTTTCCCCCAGTTTCCTGCTCCGATAAGTGTGATATTTTTCATCTGTTTATTTTTTTGTAGTTCATACATTTTTAATGGATTACATTTTATCAATTCAAGATGTAGAAATTGGAAATTAGAAATTTGGTCTTCTTCTGAATTTCAAATTTCTAATCTCATTATATAATCATCCCCTTGCCTGCCCTGTAATAAAATGTACAGGGTGTGTCAAAATTTACCTGTCATGGATGTTTCATATTATTTTATTAATTTAAAGAGCTCACAAAGTCTTACACAAAGTTCTCAAAGATTTTATGTATACTTGCTTTTAATACATTTAAAATCTAAAATCTACAATCAATTCGTAATCAAAAAACCACAATAATCGTCACCCTGAGCGAAGCCGAAGGGTGCATTAACATATATTTCAATTAGTAAACTTTTATCTCCGTTATGATTTAGAAAATACCCTTTTCCAGAGTGATTGTTTTTCCATTTCTTCATCATCCGAATAATATCCGTAACCATACCCGTACCCGTATCCATAACCATAACCATATCCATACCCGTAACCATATCCGTAACCGTATCCATATCCGTATCCATAAGAGTCTTTGGTTAATTTTACATCATTTATCAGGATATTTATATTTGGCAGGTTTCTTTGTTCAACATCTTTTATTATTGAAGAAAATATTTTTTTGTGGGTGAAATTTTGCCTTACAATAAATAAATTTGCATCAGTATATTTCATTATTAGAAATGCGTCGGTTACCAAACCTACCGGTGGAGTATCAATAATTATAAAATCATAGATTTCTTTAAGTTTATTGAATAATTCTGTTGTTTTTGATGATGCTATCAGCTCTGAAGGATTTGGCGGAACAGGTCCTCCCATAATTATATCCAGATTATTGATGGAAGACTTTTGAATAATATCCTCAAATTTACTTTTATTGATAAGGTAAGAGCTGATACCTTCTGTATTGGTTAAACCGAAATCCTGATAAATTTTTGGTTTACGAAGGTCAAATCCAATTAAAAGTGTTTTTTTATCATATTGTGCAAAAATTGAAGCCAGATTAATGGCAACAAAGGTTTTACCGGCGGCTACCATATCAGAAGTAATTAAAACCACCTGTTTTTCCTTGCCTTTGGTTATGTATTGAAGATTAGTCCTTATTGAGCGGAATGATTCGGATATTGAAGATTTAGGTGATTCGGCAACTACTATCTTACTTTCCTTTGTACTGTGAATTATATGCCCGATTATTGGAAGATTTGTAATATTTTCAACGTCTTTTCTTTCAATAATTTTGTCATTAAAATAATCCTTACCGAGAATATAAACAACAGGGAATACTAATCCGAGAATAATAGCGATTATGTAGTTCATGCTTTTTTTTGGAAAAACAGGTTCTTGTCCTGATGTTCTTGCTTTGTCAATAATTTCGTTATCTGTTATATTGGAGGCTTTTGTAATTTGAGCTTCTGAACGCCTTTCCAAAAGATAAGTATAAATGGCATCATTAAGTTTAAACTTTCTTTGAATACTTATTAAATTCCGTTGGGTTTTCGGTAAGCGATTGATCCTGTCGGATAATTCTGAAATTCTTCTATTGATATCATTAATTGCAATAGTTGATGTATTAATAATATTATTGATATTTTCTATAAGGGCTTTTTTTGTATTCTGAATTTGTTTTTCAAGACTTAATACCATTGGATTTTTTTCAGTGGAAGTGAATAAAAGTTCCGTACGTGTATTATAAAGCTGTGTTAATCCTGAAACTAATTCGTTTAAAACCGGGTCTTCTATTCCTATAGATGAAGGAACAACAAGGTCATCCACATTACTTTTGTTTTGAAGATAATCCTTTAAATTATTATAATACATGGATTTGACTATTAGTACTGCTTTTTCGTTTTCCAGTTCTTTCATGTATTCAAATACCTGCTGAGCCTGAAAATCAAGGTCCATTACAACATTTGCAGTACGGTAATCCTGCAGGTTTTGCTCGACAAGTGTGAGAGAGTCAACAATTCCTTCAAGTTCGGAGTCAATAAAATTTATTGTATTTATAGCGATCTGATTCTTTTTTTCCAATCCCCGATCAAGATAAACCTTTGTTAACCGGTTTAAAAAGTTAACTGATTTCTCGATATTACTTCCTTCTAATGAAATATCAAGAATTGAAGCTTCCCTGTTTATCGGTTCAATATCAAAACTGCTGTATTGTCCTACAAGGCTTTCAATATCATTAAAATCAAAATATAAATCTTTATTTTTATATATTTTTTCATTATAATTTTTGTTCAAAAAGATTTTAAAGCTATAATACTGACTTTTTATTTGTTCACCGAATTCATAAGTTTTATCAAAATCCAGATTATCTATTTCATTATCCGAAAAAGTGTAATCTATAAAAT
>JAUWSB010000188.1 GCA_030610255.1 Bacteroidota bacterium | reverse complement strand
TTATAGTTTTTACATAATTAAAATACAGTATATCAGTTATTTATTATATATTATTATAAACTGTTTTATAGATAGAAAATCGCTGAAAGCTTTCGGGATGGCGGTTAATATTTTTATTGTATTTTTCAGTTACTTATATTTTTTCAAGAATTTTAACCATTGCCAGCGTATCCATTTTACAATATTCCAAAAGCTGCTTCCTCTTTTCGTTTATTGAATATTTATCAAAATCGTAATACATACTTTCAAAAGTATTACTTGCAATACTGCCGTTTTGTATATCAAGGTTGTTGTATGAAAAGCCCGGCACCATGGCAGGTAAAACACTTTTTATGGAATACGAACCTTTCATTTCCGGCTTATAGATATATTTGTATCTGAATGGTTCCATCAGATCAACAATTCTGTTAAGCATTTTCTCTATCTGTATTTTATATTCCGGGAAATCCCTTGCTATCTCATTCAAAATACGGATTTCAAAGGCCTTATTATATACCAGTATGCTTCCCGTTTTACCAATGTTATAAAGTAGCGTAGTTATGAAATCGGTTCGGGGGTCTTCAGTAGGCTTTCCAAGAAATTCAAAATGCTGTAATGTTCCTCCGGGCTTTTCCAGAATATGCAGGGAGTATTGGAAAGGTATATGCTGGTATGGTCTTGAATCATTAAAAAGCGGGATAGCAGGTTGAATTGTCTCAAAATCCATGAAGTACAATGGATACTTAAGATTTTTTTTAAACTGATCTAGTTTTTTTTTATCTCTGTAAATATTACTATTGAGTTCCGAATTTACCTGCATCCACTGGGAATTATTCAACGGGTAGTTTTTGGGTATATCATTAAAATTTAATATTCCTTTTTGATAAAGGTTAAATTTTATTTCTCTTCGCAGCCTGCTTATATTAAAAACTGAATTTTCCGGTATATGTTTCCAGCAATGTCCTATGAAGTCACAGTCATAAGGATTTGAACAATAAGCACCAATATCAATATCAGGAATATCTTTTTGAGCTAAAAGTTTTTTAAATATTACAACATTCTCCTTAACAGCACTTTGCATAGAAATTACTTTATCCTTAACAGACTCAACAATAAAAAGTTCCTTTACTTCTAATTTTTCTTTTCGTACATATTTATTATTCAGATGTGCCAAAAAAATATCATCAAGCTTTAAGCCTGCGTTGTTTATAACATAATATTGCAAAGAAGCATCATGTAAATAATAATCCTTAAGTCCGGTGGATCCTTTCACTTCATAAGCTTTCCATTTACCGTTTTCTTTTACAAGAATATCCGTATAGCACAATACCCCATCATATTCAAAAGCAGCCTCATAAATAACATCTATTCCTTTTCCGATTAATTCTTTTGTGTATTCTAAAGATCTTTTAACTTCCATAGGTTTGCCTTCGGAAGCATCAATACCTTCCGGAAATAATTCCTGTGCTGTCCTTCCCACAAGATGACCTTTATCAAAAATTGCTTGCTGTTCATCGCTTATCTCATCTCTTAATTCAGGATGGTATATTTTCAAAAAAAGAAATTTCATGCATTGCAGTCCCCTCAGATAATTAGATTTTGATAAACGGCTCATGATTCTATTTGTAAGATTAATGGACAAAAGTTAGTATGTAATACAATTTTCAAATATAGTAATATTAATTATTTAACCCAAAATTTAATTATACTGGATTCAAAATAATCAGCAGATTTTATCTGTCTGTTTAATAAAAACTTAATCAAATATCCTTTCAATGAATTTCTTAAAATTTTTAATTTTTATTGTGATTATAATAAATATGTTCGTTATATTTGCATGTTCGTTATTTACGAACAAGATAAAAATACGAACAATATGAAAGATGTAATATTACATAAGGCTCTTAATGAACTAAAAGTTAGAACAGGTTTTAAAATTGCCTGGGGGAAAAATGTTAGAGAAAAGCGTATTGATGGTGTATTAACTTGCTTTGTTAATGATACTGAATATAAATGGCAAGTACAAGTTAAAACAGCAATCACACCTAATTATTTAGTTCAGTTTACTAATAATGATGCAGATCATACAGTAAAAAAGAAGTATCCTCTGGTTATAACAGAGTATGTGTATCCAAAACTCAGGGAGCAGCTTAAGAATAATAATATTGCATATCTTGATACTGTGGGGAATATATTTTTACAACAAGGTCCTATTTTTATTTTTATTGATGGGAATCCTAAACCTGCTGACCGAGATAAGCAAAAGAATCGTGTATTTACAAAAGCAGGATTACAGGTATTATATTATTTGCTTTGTGACAAAAAAAATATTAATAAAACTTACAGAGAAATCGCAGAAACTACCGGAACAGCCCTTGATACAGTGCATAAAACCATAAATGGTTTAAAGCTTATGAAATATACCATTCAAATTAATGAAAAAACTTATAAGTTAATACATATAAAAGAATTACTTGAAAAATGGATATATGAATATGAGTTGAAACTCAAACCCAAATTGTTAATTGATACTTTCCGCTTTGCTAATAAACAGGAATTTCATAAATGGAATAATTTACAACTTAAACCCGGAACTACTTTTTGGGGTGGAGAAGCTGCAGGCGCCATACTAACAGATTACTTAAATCCGGAAATTTTAACAATTTATACTACTGAACTACGTAATGAATTAATTAAAAATTATCAGCTTATTCCAGATCCCAATGGTAACGTGATAGCTTATAAAATGTTTTGGAATGATGATGAGGTAAGAAATGATAAAACTGTTAATCCGTTATTGGCTTACGCAAATTTGATCAATGTTGGAGATAAACGCTGCGTTGAAACAGCAAATATAATTTATGACAAATATCTTAGAAATAGATTTCAGTAAAATTCCAAACCCTGAAATAAAAGATGTTCTTTTAAGTTTAGACAAAGCGTTTCGGGAATTTGGAATAGATTTTTATTTGATAGGTGCCAGGGCACGTGACTTGTGGTTCTCTGCAAATGAAATACCCCCACACAGGTTTACAAGAGATATTGATTTTGCCATTTTGGTTCCGGATATTGCTAAATTTAAAGAATTAACAGGATACTTATCTGAAACCGGAGAATTTAACCTGATGGAAGATGTTCCTCATCGGATGATATTTATTAAAAACGGGATGTTGATTGATTTGATGCCTTTTGGAGAAATTGAAAAATCCGGGTACACACATTTTAACGATAGATTTGATACCCGCATCTCAGTTCTTGGCATGCAGGAAGTGTTTGAAAAATCAGTTGAAGCACATTTAAGTGATATAGTAAAACTGAGATTAGCCACTTTACCCGGCTTGTGTATTTTAAAACTTATAGCATGGAACGACAAGCCGGAAATAAGGCAACATGACATTGAAGATATTTATTCTATTATTTTAAACTTTTTTGATATTGAGTCTGACAAAATTTATGAAAAGCACCTTGACCTGTTTGATGATGATAATTTTGAAATACAAAATGCAGGGGCAAGAGTGATGGGAAGACAAATAGCAGACATTATTGATCAATCAGATAAACTAAAGGAACGAATAATAAGTATCTTAGAGGATAACACGAGTAACCATGAAAACAGTAACATGGGTATGATAATCGCAGAAAAATATGATACTGAAGTTAATACTGCTGTCGAATTATTGAGAAGTATGCTAACAGGAATTAAAGAAAAATATTGATTTTGTCTAACATCAGTAAAAAGATTTTAGATGAAAAAGAAAAGAGTATTTTATTTACTAACAGCTTTGATTTTGAGCAGCTTGCTCATTATCCATCAATCATGTAAAAAGGATGATGAATTACCTGAAGAATCACCGTATTTGAGTGTGACACTCCACAGGTTAATCCTAAAACACGACTTGTATTACCAACTGAAACACCATGAGCGATCCATAGAAATGGAATTCAGTCAGCCGATAGATACGGGAACAGTTGCAGGTAATATTACCTTTTCGGACAAGTCAGGTTCACTGAGCTCACATTACGACCTTGTAATTTCAGGAAGAAAAGAATTGACGTTAATAAGTAAATTCGTTTTATTAACGACAGGCAGGCGTTATTTGTTAAAAGTTATCCGATTAATAGTATAAAACATATAACATAGCGCCATAAATGGCAAGATACATGTTATTCAGCAATCGCTTACTAATTGTGGATTTGCAAAAAAACATTCAATAAGCAACATACAAAAATCAATAAACAAGTAAAAAATGAAAAAATATGATTTAGAAGATAGATTTATTGACTTTACAATAAGAATAAGTAATGTAGTTGATGAAATTGATAGTTCAAAATTAGGAATTCATATAACCGGTCAATTAATTAGAAGTGGTAGTTCGCCTGCATTAAATTATGGAGAAGCTCAAAGTGCAGAATCAAGAAAAGATTTTGTTCATAAACTGAAAGTAATTCTAAAAGAGCTAAAAGAAAGTCGAGTTTGCT
>JAUWSB010000170.1 GCA_030610255.1 Bacteroidota bacterium | reverse complement strand
TTTCTTTTATTTGTCGCACTCTTTCACGGGTCAGATCAAATTTTTCACCGATTTCTTCAAGAGTCATAGGATGGCTACCGTTTAACCCGAAATAAAGTCTTATAACATCTGCTTCACGGGTAGTTAAAGTGGAAATTGCCCTTTCAATTTCTTTACGTAGCGACTCATAAAGCAATTCGGTTTCAGGTGTAATACCTTCATCTATCTTAAGCACATCATACAAGTTATTATCCTCATCCTGAATCAAAGGTGCATCCATTGAAATATGACGACCGGCATTTTTCATTGATTCTTTTATCTCGCGTTCCGTAATCTCAAGCAAATCAGCAATTTCTTCAGGATTTGGTTCTCTTTCAAATTTCTGTTCAAGTTTAGCATGAGCCTTATTAATCTTATTAATTGAACCGATTTTATTCAGAGGTAAGCGAACAATACGTGATTGCTCAGCTAATGCCTGTAAAATTGACTGACGTATCCACCAAACAGCATAAGAAATGAATTTAAATCCTCTGGTTTCATCAAATCTTTGAGCTGCTTTGATAAGTCCGAGATTACCTTCATTAATTAAATCGGGCAGAGTTAATCCTTGATTTTGATATTGTTTTGAAACGGAAACGACAAAACGCAAATTTGCATTTGTAAGTTTCTCAAGTGCTAACTTGTCGCCCTGTTTAATTTTTTGAGCTAATAAAACTTCTTCATCTGCTGTAATAAGATTCACTCTTCCGATTTCCTGGAGATATTTATCCAATGAAGCGGTTTCACGATTCGTTACCTGTTTGGTAATTTTTAGTTGCCTCATATTTTTATTTATTGAAAATTTTATTAGACTTGCTGAAAATTGTACGAAATATCATTAATTAAGTTACAAAAAATGTTACTATTGGCTAGCATTTTATATTCTTACTATTTAGTGTTTGTCCATAATGTCCGATTTCTTCGTTATACTCGTCTTTAAACTCAGTTATTTACAATAGTAAACTCCTGATTTTAAAGACTTCGCAAGCCTCGAACTCGAACATTCTGAATCAAACACTGACTTTATGGACGAACTATTTAGTGTCGGTCTATAAAGTCAGACAATTTTTGAATTAAAACACCAAAACTTGTCCGTATGGATAAATTCTAAATATCAATTATCAAAACTTTTATTCTCTCGGTGGTCTGGATAATAAAACTTTTCGTGAAAGCTTTAATTTACCGGTTCTGCTGTCAATACCTATCAGTTTAACTTCTATTTCATCACCAACTTTTAAAACACTTTCAACGTTTTCCAATCGTCTCCATTCAATTTCAGAAATATGCAGTAATCCATCTTTGCCGGGAAGTATTTCAACAAAAGCCCCGAAAGGAACAATATTTTTAACAACGCCTTTGTATATATTTCCAATTTCGGGAATTGCAACTATTTGTTTGATTTTTTCTTTGGCAGCTTCAATATCTTCTTTGTTGCTTGATACAATATCAATAATTCCAAGATCGCCTTCTTCTTCAATAACTATTGTCGTATTGGTTTCCTCTTGAATTTCCTGAATAACTTTCCCTCCGGGACCGATTATTGCACCGATAAATTCCTTATGAACTGTCATTTTTTCAATTCTTGGAACATGTGGTTTGTAATCTTCACGGGGTTGAGAAATGGTTTTTTCCATTTCGTTAAGTATATGTAATCGTCCTTTTTTGGCTTGTTCAAGTGCTTCCTGAAGAATATCGAAAGAAAGCCCTTCAACTTTAATATCCATCTGGCAGGCAGTAATTCCATCTTTTGTTCCTGCAATTTTAAAATCCATATCGCCAAGATGGTCTTCATCACCCAAAATATCCGAAAGTATAGCATATTTGCCTGATTCATTATCAGTTATCAAGCCCATAGCAATTCCCGAAACAGGTTTTGAGATTTTAACACCGGCATCCATTAAGGCAAGTGTACCGCCGCAAACCGTAGCCATTGATGAAGAACCGTTGGATTCAAGTATATCTGAAACAATCCTGATAGTGTATGGGTTCTCAATATCGTCAGGAATAACGCGTTTTAATGCGCGCATGGCAAGATTACCATGGCCAATTTCACGCCGGCTGGTTCCACGAATTGGTCTTACTTCGCCTGTAGAAAATGCAGGGAAATTGTAGTGCAGCAGAAAATCGCTTTTACCTTCAAATACGGCACCATCAATAGTTTGTTTGTCAAGTTTTGTACCTAAAGTAACGGTTACGAGCGACTGTGTCTCACCACGAGTAAAAATTGCTGAGCCGTGTGCAGCCGGCAGATAATCAACTTCACACCATATTGGCCTTATCTCATCTGATTTTCTTCCATCCAGACGAATTTTTTCATTTAATACAGCATTTCTCACTGCTTCTTTTTCAATATCATGAAAATAACGGTCAATTAGACTGGCTTTTGCTTCTTTGTCTTCTTCTGACAAGGTGCTGATAAATTCGTCTTTTACTGCTTCAATAGCTTCAGACCTTTCATGCTTACAATTATTACCTGATTTTGATATTTGATAGAGTTTATCGTAAGTGGCTTGTTTTAATGCTTCCTTTAGTTCAGTATCATTTTCTTCGTGGCAATATTCTCTTCTTACCTTTGACTTTTCAATCATTTCAGCCAGTTCAAGCTGTGCCTGGCATTGAACTTTTATTGCATTATGAGCAACTTTAATGGCTTCAAGCATTACTTCTTCCGATACTTCTTTCATCCCGCCTTCAACCATAATAATATTATCCATAGTTGCTGCTACTATAAGGTCAAGTTCGGCAGTTTCTATCTCTTTAATCGAAGGATTGATAACAAAATCTCCATTAATTTTTGCCACCCTGGCTTCAGAAATTGGTCCGTTAAAAGGTATATCCGAAATAGTTAATGCCGATGAAGCAGCTAATGCAGCCAATGCATCGGGTGCAGTGTCATTGCTTCCTGAAATTAATGTAATTATTACCTGAGTATCACCGTGGAAATCATCAGGGAATAAAGGGCGAAGTGCTCTGTCAACTAATCTTGCAATTAATATTTCATACTCTGAAGGTCGTGCTTCTCTTTTAAAAAAGCCACCGGGAAATTTTCCGGTTGCAGCATATTTTTCTTTATATTCAACAGTAAGTGGCATAAAATCAACATTTTCCCTTGCTTCTTTTGTTGCAACTACCGTGGCAATTAGCATAGTATCACCCATCTTAACTACAACAGCTCCATCAGCCTGATTAGCTAACTTTCCTGTTTCTATTGAAATGGTTCTTCCATCATCTAATTCAAATGTTTTAGTAATAACTGATTTTGACATGATATTTGTGTGTGTTTTATTAATTTGTATACAAAAAAAGGCAATCAAAATTGCCTTTTTACATCTTTTTTTAAATGTATAAGATTATTTTCTGATACCTAATTTTTTAATTATTACTCTGTATCTTTCTATGTCTTTTTCTTTAAGATAATCTAGTAATTTTCTTCTTTTACCAACTAACCTAACCAATGACCGTTCGGTATTAAGATCTTTTTTATTTTTCTTTAAATGATCAGTTAGATGCTTGACTCTGAATGTAAATAAAGCAACTTGCCCTTCAGCAGATCCGGTATCAAATTCCGATTTTCCGTACTTCTTAAAAATATCTTTTTTTGTTTCCGTTGTTAAATACATATTATTTTTTTGTTTTCAATTTCGGCGTGCAAAAATAGTATAATCTTTTTATATAACAAAACTTTTTATAATTAATTATTTAGAAAGACCATTTTAATCGCATATAAAACATTTTACCATAGTCTCCGAACTCAGTGCCGGGATCTCCGATGAAAATCTGACCAATTAAAAGGAAACCAATATTTTCAGTTAAAGAAAAATCAAGAGAAGGACCTATGTATGCTGACTTATCGTTTGGGTTAAACATTCCTGATAAATTTGCTTTTATTAAAGGTGTGATAGGATATGAAATCTCACCAAAAGTTGAATATTTTGCTCTTGTATAATTTTTTGCCGAAATATTTGTTTGTTTTACTAATATGCTTCCCATACTTGCAGGACAAGTTGTTCCGGCACTGTTAAATAAAAAAGCAGCATGAATATAAAGACTGTTTTTAAAAGTATAGTTTATACCTGCCGAGGCAACTAATACTCCGGTAGAATCACTAAAATTTTCTTTGGATAGAAAATATGTTGCTTCGCCGTTAAAGCCTGCTCCTTTAATTTGACCTGACCATCCTGTACCTAAAACAATATCGTCTTCCATAACTCCGGCAAGAAATTGAAAATCATAATTCCATCTATTGAATTTATATAATCCTGCAAAAGTAACTTTGTTTTCCTTATTAATTTTATATGCCAATTGTGCGGAAGATGTCATGCCTGTGTAATACTGAATTTTTATGGCATCACAACCGGGGCGTTCAATATAATCAAAATCAAAATAATTGAAAGTATTGAAGATGTCGTTAGGAGTCCACACTAAATTTATTCCCCAGTTTATTCTTTGCCTTCCGATTTTTGCTTCAAAATTTCCTTTTGAAAATTCAAGATTAGCTCTGTCAAAGGTTGAATATATAAAGAATGATGTGTCTTTTGCAATTAATCTTGTAAGGTCTAAATATCCATCATCAATAATCGCATAGTCGGCAAAAAACGGATAATATTCACCAACCATTTGTCCGTAATTCATAATATTTCGCATTCCGATATGAGCTGTTAAAAAACTTGTTGGATACCATCTGAAATCCAGACGGTTTTTAATTGTATTCATTGTTAGCCATTTTTTTTTGAAATCTTTTATCCAAACTGTTTCAAGTGTTTCAAGATGACCGTTTAATGAATAATTTCTTGGCTTTTTATCGCCTTTTGCTTGTATGCTTTGATTAAAGAATATCAATAAAAAAAACAGAAGAATAATCTTTATTATGAAATTTGATTTTTTCAATATTACAAATTTTTTATTTGTTTCGTCTTCCGTCTTCTCCCGAGCTTTCGCATAGGCGTTAACTTCATTATCAAAATGATTATTTTATATGTATAATTTAATAATGGTAATGGTAAAGGTTAGGAAGCCGGTTTGGGTAAAGGAAAAAGGTTAGGTGTAAAAAAACTTTAC
>JAUWSB010000153.1 GCA_030610255.1 Bacteroidota bacterium | reverse complement strand
CTACTCCAAGATTATCGCAGGGATATTCGGCTATTCAAAATCGTGTCGGGTTTTTAATTGAAAATCACATGCTGAAAGATTACAAAACCCGTGTTTCTGCAACTTATGAGGCACTTGTTATTACTTGCGAAATTTTGAATAAGGAATATATAAAACTTGTTATGCTGAATAAAAAAGCAGATGAATATTCTGCCGGCAGTGAATTCAGGAATAAAATATTTCCAATTGATTTCAGAGCTTCAAACGACAGCATTATGATTGATTTTAAAGGATTTGAATATGAAGTTGTGAGAAGCAACCTTAGTGGTGGAAACTGGTTTAAATATTCTGATAAACCTGTAGATTTCAAACTTCCGTATTTTAACGACCAAAAACCTGTGGTTGAAGTTGACTTGCCTGAAGCATATATTATTCCACCTGAATGGATTGATGTAATTGAACGGTTTGAATTACATGGTATAAAATATTCACAGCTTGATGAACCTGTTGTAATTCCTGTAAAAACATATAAATTCAAAGATGTAAGTTGGCGTCAACTTCCTTATGAGGGCAGGCATCCGGTTAGTTTTGATTATGATGAGATTTTTGAAGAGCGGGAATTTCCTGCAGGTTCAGTTGTAATTGATATGAATCAGCGAACAGCCCGTGTAATTGCTCATATTCTT
This sequence comes from Bacteroidota bacterium, assembly GCA_030610255.1. Classification (GTDB taxonomy): domain Bacteria; phylum Bacteroidota; class Bacteroidia; order Bacteroidales; family JADFUO01; genus JADFUO01. Next base: position 5,368 of record JAUWSB010000153.1, on the reverse strand, counting down.
GAGCCAAAAGCTCCCGATTCATATCTTTACTGGGGATTTTTTGATGCAATTTTTGAACAAAAAGAATATGCCGAATCTTATGTAATGGAATCTTTAGCCAGGAAAATGCTTGCCGAAGATCCGGAACTGAAAAAAGAATTTGAGCAAATGAAAACCAATAATCCGGATTTTGCCAATAATTTCTGGGCAATTCTCAACTGGTTTTACAGTAAAACACCTTACTGGGACCAGAAAAAAAATGTTTATCCTGTTGGGAAAATTTATGACAGAGAAGTAATTAAATGATTAAATGGTTAAATGGCTATATGGTTGGATGGTTAAATAAAGATACTAAAATCCATTCAATTGCATTGTTACTGTTGGTATCAGAAGTAGGAATCCTATTATCATCAAAACTATCATAAAAGGCAGAATCCATTTTACCCATTTTTCATAAGGTATTCTTGCAACTCCCAAAACTGCAATCAACACTCCCGAAGTAGGTGTTATCATATTTGTAAATCCATCACCAAACTGAAAAGCCATAACTGTTGCTTGTCGTGAAATGCCTATCAGGTCGGAGAATGGTGCCATAATTGGCATGGTCAAAGCAGCTTTTGCCGAACCAGATGGAATCACTATATTAATTATAGTTTGAATTACATACATAATACCTACTGAAGCAATATTCCCCATCTCGTTCATAGATTTTGACAATCCATACAATATTGTATCAATAACTTTCCCGTCTTCAAGAATTACGATAATGCCTCCTGCCAAACCTACAATCACTGCTGCTGATAAAATATCTTTAACTCCACTGAGAAAAAGGTCAGTTATTTTATTGGGTGAATAATTCATTGCAATGCCGGAAAAAACGCCCATAGCAAAAAATAATGTAGCTATCTTCATAATATACCAGCTATAACCCATTACCCCAACTATCAAAAAATAAATTGTATAAAGTAACAATGATAAAACAAAAAAGTGAACGGATTTTCGTAATGTAAATATTCCTGTAATTGCAAATAATACAACGGAAATGGGTATCATTGGTAGAGAAGTTGACGAATTACCTACTTTCATTTCGGTCATTGGATAGATTACTGAAAAAATAATAAGTGCTGTAAGTATAATTCCATAAGTTATCCAACCTGATATGGGTGTTTTATAAACAATTGACTCAACATCCTGGTTTTCTTTTTTACGCCAGTATTCATCTTCTTCATAAACAGGAGACGCTTTAGGATTACGTTTAACTTTATGGGCATATCTTAGTATAAAAATTATCCCGATAAGATTAATAATAACCCAGCAGAAAAAACGGTATTCAATGCCCGAGAATAATGGAAGCTCGGCTATACCTTGTGCAATGCCAATTGTAAACGGATTAAGAATTGCACCTGCAAAACCCAATCCTGCTGCCACAAACACCAAACAAACACCGGTAATTGAGTCATAACCCATTGAAATTGCAAGCGGCACCAAAATGATGATAAATGCTATGGTTTCTTCACTCATGCCAAAAATAGCACCAAAAGCACTAAACATAAGCATTATGATAACCATAACAAAATTATCAACTCCAATCTTTTTTAAAAAAACATTCCTCTCCAATCTTTCAGTAAATTTTAAAAATGAAAATATCCCAACGTCAATTGCACGGCTGTGGTTCATGATCCAGAATGCACCGCCAATCATTAAAATAAAAACTATTATTCCGGATTGCTTCACAAAACCTTTAAACAAAGCAGCAAACACCTGCCATGTTTGTGCATGGCTGTCAACATATTTGAAAGTCAATTCAGTTTTTTCAATCCCATCTTTTACAACAATAGTTTCAGCATATTCGCCACCCGGAATTATCCATGTCATAACAGCGGATAAAATGATAATGTAAAATATAATAACGTATGTATGCGGAATTTTTTTGTTCTTTAGCATAAACATTTATTTTAGGATTGGCTAAAATAAATAATTTTTGTAAGATGAATGAAGAAAGGTTCAATTTCTTCATGTATACCCCATAATTTAACAATTGTAATATTTGCTGTGTCGGAAAGAATTACACCGTTTATTTGTTGTGAATAGGAACATTTAATCGACAAAGATGTGATTATCAATTATAGCAGAAATCTTTTTCATGATTTGTGTTATTATATTAATACCTACTCTTTTCATAAAAATGCATTTCCCTGATATATTTATAAACCTTTTCGGGAAGCATGTATTCAATATTTTTGCCTTCACTGATTGCTTTGCGGATAAAGCTTGATGATATTTCCATTAACGGTGCATTAAATACTTTTATTTTAGGATGCTTTTTATAAACGCCCATCTCGTAATTGGGGCGGTTGTATACGTAAATTTCGTATTGTTTAAGAATTTCCTTGTAATTTTTCCATTTGTGGAAAGTTGGGAAAATGTCGGTTCCGGCAATTAAAATAAATTTATTTTCAGGATATTTTTCATGCAGATAAGTGAGAGTATCAATAGTATAAGATGGCTTGGGGAGTTTGAATTCAATATCTGATGCTCTCAGATTCGGATTGTCTTCAATGGCAATATTCACAAGCTCAAGACGATTATAATCGGCAAGTAAGGTTTCTTCCTTTTTTAACGGATTGTGAGGTGAAATAACAAACCATACCTGCGACAGATCTGTAAATTCTACCATATAATTTGCAATACTCAAATGCCCGATATGAATCGGATTGAATGACCCGAAAAATAAACCTGTCTTCTTATTTTGAGGTGTCATAATTTTTGAATATTGTAATTTGTTTTTTCAAGTTTATCTGGCTTATGGTTTAAATAATATTTTTCCTTTTGACATATTTGTAATATATTGCCTGATAGCTTTAACAACATCCTCAAGTTTAAATCTTCCCTGTATTTCTGTTCGGATTTCACCATTAATAATCATGTTCTGTAAAATTAAAGAAATTTCATTAAATCTTTTTTTACCAATCTCCCTGACCCATTCATTAAGATTAAAACCTGTTAAAGTTTTATCTTTAAAGATAATTTCTAATGTGCTGATTTCAGAAACAGGTTTACCTGATAAACCACCATAAAGTATTGTTTTTGAACCAGGCGGCATCGCATTAATAATCTGCCCTGTAATTTCTCCACCAACAGCATCAAATGCAGTAACAGCATTAATTTTATAAGCAAGTTTTGTCAGTCGCTCCTCAAAATCTTCTGTATGTGAATTTAAAATATATTCTTCTCCTCGTTTTTTCAAAAGCTCAATATGTTCATCTTTTCTTACAATATTTATAATTTTAATATTTTCTTTTTTAGCCATACTTTGTATAAAAATCCCGATTTGACCGGATGCAGCATTCTGAATAATTCCTTTTGTGTACATTTGTTTAGCAATATCAAGTAGCCCGTAAGCTGTAAATGGATTTATTGAAAAACAAGCTGACTGGTCAATATCCATTTTTTCTTTTATTATAATACAATTATTTGCTTCAGCAATAAAATATTCTGCCCAGGTTCCATTGCTATTTTCTTGTGCAAAACAACTTACTCTTTTACCTAAAAGATTTTGTGCTTCCTTTCCTGCATCTACTACTGTGCCACTTCCCTCAAAGCCCAGGATACAAGGCAATGTTTTTTTAATATTATACATACCTCTGATAAATGCAATATCCGAAGGATTACAGGGAGCTGCTTCAATCTTTATCAGCACCTGATTTGAGCCGGGTTTTGGAATATCCTTTTCTTCAATCCTTAAACTCAACATAGCCCTAATAATGTTTGAATTATATGCTTGTAATACAATGGCTTTCATTTTATCGGGAATATTAAATTTGTTCATAGGTTAATCATCTTTCTTATCCCTGAAATATTCAATTTCCATTCCGTTCCAATTTGTAAAATCCTTTCCTAATCCAAAATACCGTTTATTCTTCAGTGATTTTATTTCTTCTGCCGGTGGGAAAAATAATTCCGTACCGTTTTTCATACGAATATCTTCACTTTCCTCTCCTGTTTTAAAATCCATTTTAATATAAAAATCGTTTCCGTTAATATCTGCAAAAAAGCAAATCTGGTCTGACTGAAGGTAATGAATTGAAACGCTATTGGGCGAATTATGAACAATATTCATATCACCATAATTATGACTTTTTGAAATATTCTGCTCCTTTCTTCCGAGATTCGTGCTTTCGCCGGTTGCAGTTATATATTTATCATCACCTTCTGTATCAATGAAAAATACCTGTGAATTATTAATGGCATAGCCCAGACCGTCGTTTTTCAGTTTATACAAGTCATCACCACCACGATTCAGAAATAGAGCAATTGTATAATCATGCCCGAAAGCCAAACCATTTGATTGCTCTTCCCAGCAAATATGTTCATCATTTCCGGCTTCATCAATTAACACTCCGATACAAAAATGCGCCCCGGCAGATTGAGTCCAGCTTGCACTCAAATATTTGTCATTTCCGTTTCCGTCATAAGCAAATCCTATTCCGTACCAGTATCCGCAACCGAGCGACCAGTTTGCCGATTCATAAATATCATCACCGTCAATGTCAATAATTGTTCCCATTCCGCCAGCCCATGAATGTCCGTCAGTAATATCACCGCGTCGTCCCACACCACAGCCCTGAGCATACGAATAATTTAATTTACCTTCTTTTGAATGATAATCGGGACGAAATACATTTTTTGAAAAGGGTTCTGCCCAATAATGGTCATTGCCTGTCCGGTTAATTAGTGTACCGATTCCTCCCACTCCGCCATATCCCTGACCATCTCCCCAGATAGTATATTTATCATCACCTTTATTATCTATTGCGAGTCCGATACCGAAATAAGCTGCACCCTGCCCCGAGGTCCACATATCATAAGTGTCATCGCCTTCCATATCGGCAAGTATGCCGATTCCCAGCATGGCAGCTCCCTGTGAGAGTCTTTTTGATTTATATTCATCGTTGCCGGATAAATCAAGCAACATAGCTGCCCCGAAAATCGCAGCACCCTGCGAGGGTAAAAATTCATCTTCATTAATATATTTATCATCACCTTGCAAATCAACTGTAAGAGAAACCGGAATATCCAAAGATGGCGTTGAACCAACTGCCCCAAAGTATGTGTCATCCCCGCCAATATCAACAACTAACAAAGCATCGGAATATTGATGGTTATTATCTTCTGTTCCTGAAATAACTATTCTGCCGATAGGCGTAATTACATTTAGGTTCTGGTTTTTCCAGTTAATATTTTTATTTGATTTTTTTAGATAAAGTAATGAATCTGCCAATCTTTCGGAAGTTTGTAATAGCTTCATTCCCGCATAATAAATTGAATTCATATCAATATTTTGTGCAGCATCTTCCAATTGAGGATAATATTCAAGTCCGTCAAATTG
>JAUWSB010000157.1 GCA_030610255.1 Bacteroidota bacterium | reverse complement strand
TTTTTCATTTTATTCATATACATCCATTCGGCATTATCAGTAATTAATTTATCTAAATCAAGATTTTTCTCTTCTGCTGTTCTCTTAATACTGTTTAACCACTTTTCATCATTACGTATAACCCATTCAATATATTTTATATAATCTTTCTTACTTTGATTTTTTGACTTTTTAAATGCAGTATAAAACTGGTGTTCTGCATTTTTTCGTATCATTTCCTCAAGATTAGTATTATTTTTTTTTGCAGCAGTAAATATTTTTTTAAACCTTTTATCATAAAATCTGATATTATTTTCATGGTTGTAAATATTATCTTCGGTATAATCAGGTTTATAAATTTTATAAGCATTTTCAACAAAACCCCATATAAAACAATGAAAAAAACGTTCGGTGATCATCAATAAAATAACATCTTGTTTTTCAATTTCTTCTTTTAAATTAATTTCATCAACTATTTTTGATTTTGTATATGATTCGGGATAAATATTTTTGTTGTAATACCAGAAGGGTTCATTACTGAAAATATTTTTAGGAATCCCGTATGCTAAAATACTTAAGTAATAACTGTCGCCGATTGCAAGGACAGCCGGTTTGGTTTTTTCAGGATTTTTTTCAAATCTAAGATTAGGATAAGCCATTTGAGGTTGTGGAATTTTCCATAATAAATTCATTGTATTACCTAAATCATAATCAGTCAATCGCATAGAGTCGGTCAAATCAATACTATCGCAATAAATATCAGGCACATCAATTTCATGAATATTTTCAATGTATTTTATTAAAGTATCCACAGCACAGGTCATTCCGTAAACACTCCAATGGATTCCGCTTTTTGGATATAAAGGATACCTTGAAGTATCTTTCATTAACTTAAAATATTTATTTAAATCCAGAATGTTTATACCGAGTTCATTTGATCTCTGAACATAATATTCATAATTTGATAATGATTTTTTTGAAACATCATATTTTTCGGGAATATACTCCGGATAAAAACTTGCTTTTCCGGGTTCAATAACAATTATCAGTTCAATATTTTTCTTTTTTAATGTATCCTGCAGAAATTTTACTCTTTCTAACTTCTTATTTATTGCTTCTTTACCAATAAAAAAATCACCGAGATATTCATAAATATAATCTTCTTCAAAAAGGTAATCGTTTTTACCAACAATAATTCCCTCTGCATTTGCTTTTCTGAACAGGCTGTAATCAATCTGATTGTGTAATCTTACAAATAAATTTCTGAACCCGATATTTTCTTCAAGATACTGATCGTATTTGCTCTGAAATTCACCCGAAAACCATTTATCCCAAATAAAAACCGGTTTTTCAACTTTTACAAAGGCACCATTTAAAGGAGCAATTTTAAATATAGAAAAATACTTCTGTGTGGCAGGGAATATCAATAACAACAAAATTCCTATAAATACTATTTTTAAGACTTTATTCATGTTTTCTAAAATCTAAAATAAATAAAAGGATTAAAACCTGATGATGTTATTGAGCTAACACAAATTAAAACAAATATTACTGAAACTATTGACATAATAATCAATGATGAAAATTTTTGTTCTTTGTTGAATAATTTATCTTGCCATTTTTCAACTCCCCTAAAAGCTCCCCAAAATGAAAAAATAACAGCAAAAATCATAATAGTATAAAATTTATTATCGAAGTAAAAATTATAGCCTTCAAAATCAAATGTAAACATTTTTTGAATAAATATCCAGGCATGTGAAATATTTTCTGCCCTGAATATCGTCCATCCTACAAGTACGATTAGAAATGTTATAATAATGCTTGGTATCTTTCCGATTTTTGAATAAAATTTTAATAAGAACAATCTATCGGCTACTAAAAACAAACCATGAAATGCACCCCATATTACAAAATTCCATGCAGCACCATGCCATAACCCTGAAATCAAAAAAACCAACCATAAATTAAAATACAATCGTCTTTTTGACACCCTGTTACCACCCAAGGGAATATATAAATAATCTTTCATCCATCTGCCGAGCGTAATATGCCACCTTCGCCAAAATTCGGTTATACTCTGCGATATATATGGATTGTTAAAGTTTTCAGGAAATTTAAATCCTATCATTTTCCCAATCCCAATTGCCATATCCGAATATCCTGAAAAATCAAAATATATCTGAAAAGCATAAGCAAAAACACCGGCCCAGGCAGTAACTGTAGTGAGTTCACCGGCACCAAGTTCAAAAATTTTATCAACTTCCTCACCAAGCACATTAGCAATAAGCACTTTTTTTGATAGTCCGATAACAAACCGAAAAAATCCCGTTAATCTGTTATTCATATTTTCGTTTGCTGACCGGTCTTCTATCTGGTCGGCTATTTCATTAAATCGTACAATCGGTCCTGCAATTAATTGAGGAAACATTAAAATATACAATGCATAATCGGTTATTTTTTTTAGCGGTTTATGTGCTTTACGGTAAACATCAACAGAATATGTTAATTTTTGAAAAGTAAAAAATGAAATACCAATTGGTAAAGCAATGCTAACCCAGTGTATTGGTTTTGATCCTAGATTAGTAAGAAGTTCATTTACATTTTCGATAAAAAAATTTGCATATTTAAAATAAGCAAGTAATCCTACATTAAGGATAATTGAAAGTGAAAGAAGGAAACGTTTTTTTCTGCCAACAGATTTTGATAATAAATTTACAATATAAAAATCAATAGCAATTGAACCGAATACAATAAAAATAAAATCCGGTGCTCCCCATGAATAGAAGAATATACTTGCAATTAATGCAATATTATTTTTGTATTCCCTGGCAATTAAAAAATAAACAATCAGAAAGATCGGCAAGAAATATAATAAGAATAAACTACTACTGAAAACCATAAGCAGAAGGTAAAAGACAAAAGTTTAAAGGGATTTAGCAATAATTTTAATTCTGAATAATTATCTTGTAAACCAAAACAACTTCATTGCTTTTTATCATCAAAAAATATACACCTTTTGAAAGTCGGCTCAAATTAATTTTCTTTGAATATTTTTGATTAACCACAATCTTATTTAATTCATAAACCGCAACATTCAAAGAATTAAAAATTTTAACATTTACTACATTGTTTTCTTCGGAAATTAATTCCAGAATGAAGCTACCGTCGTTTGGATTTGGCATGATATTAACTTGTAAATCATTTATATTTTCCAAAATGCCTGTACAATTATTAACAAAAATTGTTTGAGTAGCGGTGTCTGAACAAAGATTAGTTGTGTCGGTAAAAGTATATGTAATAACATGCATTCCTAAACCAGCAACTGAAGGATAGAAGTAGCCATTAGTAACCCCGTTTCCCGAATAAGTTCCGCCCGGCGGATTACCTTCAGTTAATTCATAAGGCGGGTCGTTATCACAAACATCAGGAAGGGAGTCAAAGGTTACTATTGGTGCCGGAAGAAAAACCAGAGACATTGTATCAACTGACGGATCACTACAAGGAACCATCGCATAAGCTGTTAAACTTAATTCAACATAAGCTGAATCTAAATCTCCTGGTCCTGGTGTATAAGTAGCTGTAATTAGAGTTGAATCGTCAAAAGTTCCGTCACCATAAGTTATCCATAAAATCGAATCGGCATTGGCAGCATTACCTGATAAAGTATATATTTGATTATCACAAATCGTATCATTATCACCGGCATCAGCTACTGGCAATGAGACAATAGTTAAAACCATATCGTCAGTAATTTCATACCGTTGTTCCATACTGAAATATCCGATAATTGTAAGAATAACAGAACCTGCCGTAATATCTTCCTGACTGGGTGTATAAGTTGGTGTTAAGATTGTGTTGTTATCAAAAGTACCTGTTCCTGATGTCAGCCAAAAAACAGAGTTTGCATTTGTTGCCGTACCTGCTAATGTATGTGTGTTACCTTCACATATTATTGCATCAGAACCTGCACCTATGCTATGCAACAGTGATGACATTGGCGGTAATACTATGTAATCAAGCCATGCACAATCACTCCCATTACTTACAGAATAATCTTTTTCGTAAATCCATTTAAAGGTGTGCTCACCGGGTGTAACTGAATAAACGTTCTGCGACCAAATATGTTCACCTGCCCATCTGTCCATTTCTGCACCGTCAATATAAAATATAAGATAATCATAATTGGCTTCTGAAGAAACTTTCTTGTAAAAACTTATTTCCGAATTACATAAAACATCTAATGTTATATAAATTGTTGATTCTTCGTTATCGTTAATATCTCCTGATTTTGATGCAAACATACCTTGATATGGAGTAATACTGGTAATTAACCAGCTTGCATCTCCCATAAATTCCCATGGAAATCGTGTAAAATCGCCGGTTTCAAAATCCTCAACTATCAAACCGATAGTAAAATACATAGTATCGGTTACAGAATAATTATTATCAGCAGTAATGTTAATATCAAGATAAGCAATATATCCATAAGGAGCAATTGATGAAGCCGTAACATTATAAACAACTGTATCGTTTGAATAAGCTGCTAATGTGTCAATATTTCCGATACTATCATTAATTGTAATAAACGGGTTGTTTGATGTAATCAGGGTTTCAATATTTGAGCATACTGCTCCACCATAATTTTCCAGTGTAACAATAAGATCGGCTGTTTCACCGGGATCCAGTATTCCGTTATTTCCATCTGAAATTTCAATATTTCCCACAACAATTACAGGGGCAAAAGCAGTCAGGGTAATATCTCTCAACCATGTGTCTCCATTTGAAGTTATAACACTATTCAAAATTATTTGGTGATCATCAGGAACCGAAAGTGAAACTATAAAAGAAAATGCATCCTGAATCGTAAGGGTTTGACCCGGATTTATTATTCCATAATATTGTGTACTGTCAATTATTGTAATATTCGTATCAACAGATGATATTGTCATATCAACATTATTAATAGGCTGATTGCCGATATTCATCAAACCAAGATTTAAATGAACCGTATCACCACATTCAATAATATTATTATTACCATCGCTGATTGTGTATTCAATATAGAGTCCGTTTGATGAAAACAATAGATTACGGGTTGCAAAAACATTGTTATTATCCGTTGCTTTAAATGTAATTTCAAGATTCTGGTATGGATTTTCGGGTATTCCGCTGAACACTCCATCTTCTGAAAGAGTCATTTCTGACGGAAAACCGGGAGCAAGATATTCAACAACATAATCTTCAGGCACAGAATTAGAACCTGAGATGCTTAAATATTGATAATCCAGGCAATCGCCTCTTGACGTTCCGCCATACCATTCAACAGTATCAGGTAAAGTAATTAAGCCATAATAATATTCAATATTACCCGAAGGAAATAATTTTACTGCAAAATTCAATTCCGAACTTGACGGCTGGTCATATATTGATGTTTTCCATCTGAAAGTAGCACTGTTTTCATCACCTTCATACCATATTCCGTCACCCTCATAAGAATATAATCTTAAATCGGTCATATAAGGTGATATACATTTGGTTTTCAAAAACAACAATTGGTTATCCAGATGATATGGCCA
>JAUWSB010000144.1 GCA_030610255.1 Bacteroidota bacterium | reverse complement strand
TGTTAAAGGAAAACTTGATTTTATGTCAGGGATTGATGCAAGCTATAAAGATGAATTGCTTACTAAAAGAGGGCAGTTAAATCCAAAGTATCAGAATAAATTTAAATAATCTAATAATTACCTGAAATAATGCTTCAGAAATTAAATATAAAATTCTTTCTTTTAAAGAATATCTTTATTTCTCTTTCTTTTCTTTTTCTCCTTTCGTGCGGTGACAGAAGAAAAGATGAAAATAAACTAAGCGTTTTTAAATATAACGAAGCCTCAGGAATTACCTCATTAGACCCGGCTTTTGCCAAAGACCAGTCAAACATCTGGGCATGCAACCAATTATTTAATGGTTTAGTACTGTTGAACGATAAACTTGTAGTTGAGCCATGTATTGCAAAATACTGGGAAATTTCAGATGATGGGTTATGTTATACTTTTTATTTAAGGAATGATGTTTATTTTCATAATAATAAGGTTTTTAACAATCGAAAAATAACTGCTTATGATTTTGAATATAGTTTTAATAGAATTGTTGATACGAAGCTTGTTTCACCCGGAGCTTGGGTTTTTAATAATGTTGAGCAAAAAAATAGTACTTACTCATTTAAAGCATTAAACGACACAGTATTTACTATAAAGTTATATCAACCTTTTCCACCATTTTTGAGTATATTAAGTATGCAGTATTGTTCGGTTGTTCCTAAAGAAGCTATTGAATATTATGGTAAGGATTTCAGGAAGTTTCCAATCGGTACAGGCCCTTTTCAGTTTAAGATGTGGAAAGAAGGGGTGAAGCTTGTCTTTGTAAAAAATCATAATTATTTTGAAAAATCAGGTATAGAAAGATTACCATATCTTGATGCTGTTGCAATCACATTTTTAATTGACAAACAATCGGCTTTTCTTGAATTTGTTAAAGGAAAACTTGATTTTATGTCAGGGATTGATGCAAGCTATAAAGATGAATTGCTTACTAAAAGAGGGCAGTTAAATCCAAAGTATCAGAATAAATTTAAATTGATTACACAGCCATATCTCAACACTGAATACTTAGGAATACTTGTTGATACCAATTTACCTCTTGTAAGAAAAAATCCTTTAAGATTAAAAGCTGTGAGACAGGCAATTAATTATGGTTTTGACAGAAAAAAAATGATGAAGTATTTGAGGAATAATATCGGTACATCCGGAAACTATGGCATAATACCTTTGGGTTTGCCTTCTTTTGATTCAAGCAGAATGCAAGGATATAATTACAATCCCGATTTAGCACGCAAATTATTGTTGGATGCAGGCTTTCCAAACGGAGAAGGTTTACCTCCAATAACTTTATCTACAACAGCCGACTATCTTGATCTTTGTAAATATATTCAACACCAGTTATCTGAAATCGGCATAAAGATGAAAATTGATGTGAACCCTCCTGCGGCCTTAAAAGAGTTGAAGGCACAGGCAAAATTGAATTTTTTCAGGGCATCGTGGATTGCCGATTATCCTGATGCTGAAAATTATTTATCATTATTTTACAGTAAAAACTTTTGCCCGGCAGGACCAAACTACACTCATTTTTCAAATTACGAATTTGATAAATTATATGAATTATCCCGGTTGGAAGAAAATGATTCGCTAAGATATGATCTATACAGGAAGATGGATAATATGATAATGAAGGAAGCACCGGTTGTTATTTTATATTATGATCAGGTTTTGCGGTTTGTTCAAAATAATATTGATGGCTTAACAGGCAATCCTATCAATTTGCTTATATTAAAGAAGGTGAAGAAGATTGATGGAAATTGATTGAAATTAGAAATGAGTTGCGGGTTTACAGGGAATGGATGACTAAATAAATGGCTTGATGGTTGAATTGCTAATTCTAAAATTTTAATTCTAAAATCGTAATTCATAAAACTCTGCCCTATAAAGTTAATTCCAATCCATCATAAGCAATCTTTATTTTATCAGGCAGTTCTTTTTCAACATCTTCATGTAATCCCATTAAATGGCTGATATGAGTTAAATAACCTTTTTCTGGTTTAATTTCATTTATCAATGCAATGGCTTCATCTAATGTAAAATGTGAGATGTGTTTTTTTCTCCTTAAGGCGTTAACTACCAATATTTTTGTACCTTTAATTTTTTGTTTTTCCTTTTCTGAAATAAAATTTGCATCAGTCAGGTATGTAAAATCACCTATTCTGAATCCATAAACATTTACATGATAATGCAGGGTTTCAATCGGAATAATTTCAGTGTTTTTTATTATGAATGGTTTGTTATTAATTGTGTGAAGATTTATTACTGGAACACCCGGGTATTTGAATTTTGCAAAAGCATAATAAAATTCTCTTTTAATTGAGTCCTGGTCGAATTTACTTGCATAAACATCCATAGGCTTTTTTAAGATATAATTAAAAGCCCTTACATCATCCAGTCCACCTATATGATCTTTATGCCCGTGGGTAATCAGAACAGCATCAAGGGCATTTACATTTGCTCTTAACATTTGATACCTGAAATCGGGTCCTGTATCAATTACAAAGGTATTTCCATCGATCTCAATTAATACTGATGATCTCAATCTTATATCCTTTTTGTCATTTGAAAGGCATACAGGGCATTTGCAAGCAATAACGGGAATTCCCTGAGATGTACCGGTTCCTAAAAATGTAATTCTCAATTTTTATTATTTTTGTGTAAAAATAACTTAAAAATTTAAAAGAAAATGATATTTGACTTTTAAATTATATAACCAACCAAAATCAACTATAATTTTATTAAAAATATTTCTTGTAATTGATTTTTTTTTTAATTTTATCCTCCAATTAATAAATCCATAAAAAAATTATGGAAATCCTGAAAAAAATAAAACATTCGATAGCCAGGTATTATTTAAAAAATAAATTAAAGAAAAATACAAGGGAAAGAAGATTAATAAGCCTGAAAGACGCTAAAGATATTGGGATACTTTACTTATTTACAAATGAGCAGGATTATATGGCAATCAGCAAGCTTGTAAAATTATTGCAGGACCAGAATAAAAGAGTGAAAGCTTTGGGCTTTGTAAAACAAAAACATTTAACAAAGCGGTTTTTACCAAAACTTTCCTATGATTTTTTTTCTCAAAAAGATATAAACTGGTATGGTAAGCCATCAAATATTTTTATTAAGGATTTTATTGAAAAAGACTTTGATATTATTATTGATATGAGTCTTCAGGATAATTACCCTTTACAATACATTTCAGCAGTGTCAAAAGCAAGATTAAAGGTTGGCAGGTTTGGAGAAAATAATTCGGATATTTATGATGTGATGATACAAAATAAAAAAAATACCAGGCTTGACAAGTATATAAATGAAGTATACCATTATTTGTCTATCTTAAAACCAAAAAATAATGTATAATATATTAAAAGGTACCGGAGTTGAAATAGTCACTCCTTTCCACAAATACGGAACAATTGATTTTACATCACTGGAAAACATTATAGAACATGTAATTAAAAATAATATTAATTACATTGTTGCCTTGGGAACTACAGGCGAATCCGTATCATTATCAAAGGATGAAAGAAATGCTGTTATAAATTTTGTGATTGAAACTGTTAATAAAAGAGTTCCTGTTGTAATTGGTATTGGATGCAATAATACACAGGAAGTAATTAATTTGATCAAAGCTCAATCATTTGATGGGATTGATGCAATATTATCGGTAGCACCTTATTACAACAAGCCACAGCAAAGAGGAATATATCAGCATTATAAATCAGTAGCAGGTGCTAGCCCTGTTCCTGTTCTATTATACAATGCTCCGGGACGGACGAGTTGTAATATTTCTGCCGAAATAACTTTAAAACTTGCACATGACATCAGCAATATTATTGGAATAAAAGAAGCTTCGGGCGATTTGAAACAAATAATGCAGATTATTAAAAACAAACCTGATGAATTTTTAGTAATATCAGGTGATGATCTATTAACTTTGCCAATAATGGCTTTAGGAGGTGATGGGATAATATCTGTTATTGCAAATGCCTTTCCAAAAGAATTCTCCGATTTAGTTACATTTTGCATGAATGGTATTAACAATAAAGCTTATGAAATTCATTATCAACTGATTGATATAATTGATGCACTTTTCAGCGACGGAAATCCTTCGGGGATAAAGGCAGCACTGGAAATTTTAGGTTTATGTTCAAATAATCTGCGACTACCTCTTGTAAAAGTAAATAAATCAGTTTATAATAATTTGAGTAATCTTATTCAGGAGTTTCGGAGTTGAAATCATATCAGGTAGAATTTGAAATTATAATATTACCTGAAAGTGCAACTTGCATCAAAACAAATTTGTCTTCTTTTTGTTGTTGCATCTTAATAAATAAAATTAATTTTGTATTGTTATACTGACAGAAATTGAGAATACCAAAATATATAATCATAACTTACAGATAATCATATATTTAGCTTTATCCAAATTTGTAAAGTATAATACGTTCAGTATATTAAATAAAATTCGAAAAAAATGAATATTAAAAGAAAAGCACTTTTATTTATTGCGTGTTGTTTTTTATTTTCAATTGTTTACACACAAAATAATGTTAATGACCGGCAGTTGATTGATAAAATATTTGATAAAAAAATTGAAACTTATTTCAAATTTGAGATTTCATCAACAAAACAAATACACGAGTTAACAAAAATTATTTCAATTGATAATATTAAAAACAAAACCGTTTATGCTTATGCCAACAAAAAAGAATTTGAAAAGTTTTTAAGTTTGAATATTGATTATACGATACTTACATCACCAGGAGAGCTTATTAAAAATCCAAAGATGTTAGATGAAGTGAATATCAGGGAAATAACCGACTGGGATTTTTATCCGAACTATGAGGCTTATGAATCAATGATGTATCAGTTTGAAGTTGATTATCCTAACATTTGCAAAATTGTTAATATTGGCACACTGCCAAGCGGAAGAAAATTACTTGTTGCAAGAATTACTGATAATCTACTTGCTCATGAAAATGAACCTGAGTTTTTATATACATCAACTATGCATGGTGATGAAACAGCCGGATATGTTTTAATGTTAAGATTGATTGATTATATGCTTTCAAATTACGGTTCGAATAACAGGATTACCGATATGATTGATAATATTGAGATATGGATAAATCCACTTGCAAATCCGGATGGAACTTATGCAGGCGGTAATAATACTGTGTACGGTGCAACACGTAATAATGCCAATGGTGTCGACCTCAACAGAAATTACCCTGACCCTGAAGATGGCCCTCATCCTGACGGTAATCCATGGCAGCCGGAAACCATTGCTTTTATGGATTTGGCAGAAGATCATGATTTTGTTTTATCCTGTAATATTCATAGTGGAATAGAAGTTTGCAATTACCCGTGGGATACATGGTATCCACGCCATGCTGATGACGACTGGTGGATATTTGTTTGCAGGGAATATGCCGATACTGCTCAATTTTATTCTCCTTATGGTTACTTGACCGACCTGAATAACGGAATTACTAACGGTTACGACTGGTATACAATTGCCGGAGGAAGACAGGATTACATGAACTACTTCCATCAATGCAGGGAATTTACTTTAGAACTATCTGATATTAAGATATTACCTGCAAACCAGTTGCCTGCTTACTGGGAATATAATTACCGTTCGTTCTTAAATTATATTGAACAAATCAATTATGGAATCAGGGGAATAATTACTGATTCAATTACAGGCGACCCAATTGAAGCTGAAGTATATATTGATGGCCATGATATTGACAGCTCCTGGGTGTATTCATCATTGCCTGTTGGGAATTATTATAGACCGATTTACGCAGGTACGTATGAAATAACTTATTCTGCACAAGGATATTTCGCCAAAATAAAAAGCAATGTTATTGCTTTTAACAGAAATACTACCTATGTTCATATTCAGCTTGCTCCCGGAATTTTAATTGCTGATTTTACTGCAAATACGACAAGTATCCCTGTTGACGGAACGGTTGATTTTACTGACCAGTCGTATGGAAATCCAATAGCATGGGAATGGACTTTTGAAGGAGGTAATCCAGCTACTTCCTCTGAACAAAACCCTGCCGGAATTCAGTATTCTGAACCGGGCTCATATTTCGTTTCATTAGAGATATTTACTGATGAAGACACTTCAATAATTACCAAAGAGAATTATATTAATGTTAATGTTTATTACTGCATGGGCGATACAAGCTATACAACTTGTCAAGGTATGTTTTTTGATTCAGGTGGAGATGGTGCGAATTACTCGGATGATGAAGATTATACAATGGTGTTTTACCCTGATAATTCCGAATATAAATTAAAATGTAATTTTACTATGTTTGATATTGAATGGGAAAACAATTGCGATTACGACTGGCTGAAAATTTATGACGGAGAGTCAATTTCGGCACCTTTAATTGGGAAATATTGCGG
>JAUWSB010000100.1 GCA_030610255.1 Bacteroidota bacterium | reverse complement strand
TTTGTATGATGCTTTAAAAATATAAGGTACTTTATATTTATCAGCAATTTTATTTACTTTTTCAGCAATAATAAAAGGAGTTTTATCATCTTCAATTACACAGGGTCCTGCAATAAGGAAGAAATTTCCACTGTCGGTGTGTTTGATGTTTGGAATGTTTGGTATCATAATATTGTTATTAGTTTATGCTCCAAAGTTAAGATAAATCATAAAATTTGCAACCGAGTCTGTTTATTTTTTTGATTACTACAAATTTCTACGAGGGAGTTCTTTGGACAATGAATTTCAAAAATTAATAATGTATAACATATTTATGGTTTTAAAATTAAGATTTTATTTATTGTATAACAACGGCTAATAAATTCAGTAATCATATTTCTTCTTCCAAAGTTTCTTTAATCTTGCCCTGATGTCATTTTCTCTCGGATTGTTACCGGGTTCGTAAAATTTATTTCCTTTAATATCTTCAGGAAGAAACTCAAGATCAACAAAATTATTATCATATTGATGCGCGTATTTATAATTTTTTCCGTATCCAATATCCTTCATTAATTTTGTAGGGGCATTTCTAATGTGAAGGGGGACAGGTAAATCACCTGTTTTACTAACCATGTTTTGAGCTTCTATAATTGCCATATATGCAGAATTACTTTTTGGCGAAGAAGCTAGATAAGTAGCAGTTTGCGATAAAATAATTCTTCCTTCTGGCCAGCCGATTTTATTAATGGCATCAAAGCAAGCATTAGCAAGTAATAAAGCATTGGGATTAGCATTTCCAATATCTTCAGAAGCGAGGATTACCATTCGCCTGGCAATAAATTTAGGATCTTCGCCGGCTTCTACCATACGGGCAAGCCAGTAAACCGCAGCATTAGGGTCGCTTCCACGCATCGATTTTATAAAAGCCGAAATTATATCATAATGCATCTCACCCGCTTTATCATATATCGCAAGGTTTTTCTGAACTACATTTAATACTTTATCATTGTCAATAATAATTTCTTTCTTTTTATTTTCATAATTAATGATAAGCTCAAGAGCATTATAAAGCTTTCTTGCATCACCACTCGAAATTCTTAAAAGTGCCTCATCTTCCTTGATATTGATTTTTATATCATTTTGTTTTTCTAAATGTTGTTTTGCAACGGAAAGCAATTGTAAAAGATGGTCTTTTTCAAGGGGTTTTAAAATATAAACCTGGCAACGAGAAAGCAATGGAGAAATAACCTCAAACGAAGGATTTTCGGTTGTAGCCCCGATGAGTGTTACAATACCTTTTTCAACAGCACCAAGCAATGAATCCTGTTGCGATTTACTGAAACGGTGAATCTCATCAATAAACAATATTGCATTGCTTCTTGCCTTAGCCTGAGTAATTACATTCCTGACATCTTTAACACCTGAACTTATTGCACTCATTGTATAAAAAGAACGCTGAAGTTGTTGAGAGATAATATAAGCAAGTGTGGTTTTGCCTACTCCCGGCGGTCCCCATAAGATCATTGAAGGAATATTACCCGATTCAATTGCCTTTCGTAATATGGCATTTTTACCTGTAAGATGTTCCTGACCAATAAATTGTTTGAGTGTTTGCGGTCTGAGTTGTTCTGCTAATGGTTGAAAAGAGGTCATTATACTATTGCTTTGTAAAAGTTTGTTAAAAAAACAAAATTTTAACGGTTAGTTAATATTTTAATAATACCTAAGCTGTTATACGTTATAAGTTATTAGTTATTAGTTATGCCTGGTTTAGCCCCTATAAAACTGGACTAAATTAGTTATTGGTTAAAAATGCATTATATCTTCATGAAACATATTGCTATCAGTTTATATAAGTTTTATTCGTATCACTATCTCACATATAACGTATAACATTTAACATATAACTCTTATTTATATTTGTTTGTAGCTTTGAGCTAAGTTAGGATTTTTTTTAAAGTATAAAAGTATAAAAATACTTTATTAAAGGATTAATTTTTAATTTTGACTAAAAAATTTAATTTATAATTATGAAACTATTAATGATTTATTGTAATAATTTTTATTATAAACCTGTAACTAAAACTCTTGAAACTGCTGAGGATAATACCAAAGCAATGGAATTTGATAATGTTCTTGTAGGATTTATTCATGCTGAAGCAGAAGATGAACAAGATTTTAACGGAGTTGAAAAAAAGTTGGTAAAGAATCTTAAATGGGCTGCCAAGAAAAACAATACAAACAAAGTAGTATTACATTCCTTTGCTCACCTGTCTGAAAGTAAGGCTTCTCCTGAATTTACCGTTGAATTATTTGACAAAACCGAAGCAAGAATGAAAAATACAAATTATGAAACATGGCAAACTGCTTTCGGATATTTTATGGATTTAAAATTAAATGCTCCGGGATATTCTTTAGCAAGGATTTTTAAAAGTTTTTAATAATTACTTTTTCTGAGATGGAATAAATAAAATAAAAGGAATTGACCCGAGCGCAATAAAAGCAGATATCTGGAATGTAATATTGAGTCCGATCCAGTCTCCCAATATACCCACTATCATAATTGTAGCTGCACTGATAACAAAATTTATTGTCATGTAAATCCCATTAACAAATGCAGGTCTTTCGTGGCTGATCTCCTGAACAATTGCAAGAAGAACAGGACTTGTTGCGAACATAAAAAATCCAAGTAATATCAATACAGGTATCATCATACCTTTAGAAAAGACGAAAAAATACATAATAAAAGGAGTTGCTATTGCTGAGATAAGGAGTGTTGTTTTTCTTCCGATTTTATCAGAAATGCTTCCTCCGATTAAAGTTCCAGCAGCACCTGCTAACTCCAGCACAGATAGTGAAATTCCTCCAACCCAAATGCTTTCGTTCTGGTCAATTGTCAGGTAGGTTGGAAGAAAAGTAGTAATAGCTGACTTCATTATTGACCTGAAAAACATGATTCCTATTATAATAATAAAAATTGGTATGATTTTTTTTACTGTTTGTTTTATACTCTGTAATTTTCTTTCATTTTTATAATTATTTGAAGTATCAATATCTCTTAATTTATAATACAAAATCAGAGAAGCAAAAACAGCAAATGGAATTAGTTTCCATGTGCCTTCCAATCCCCATAGCGAAATGGCTCCGAGAATTATTAATGGACCGATTGTACGCGCAATCTCTCCGCCAAGCATGTAAAAACTCATACCTTTTCCAATACGGTTTCCGGAGATATCTTTGATTATTACCGGACTTGGTACATGAAACAATGAAGCACTTATACCCATAACAAATAATAAAATTGCAAGTACCGTATAATTTGGAGCTGCACCTAACAAACTCATTGTTACAGCAGAAATACTTGGTGTTACTATTATGAAATATCTTACAGGGGCTTTATCTGCAATAATCCCGAAAACCGGATTTAAAAGTGAGGGAATCCTTTGAAATACTGTTAACAACGCTGCAAGTGAATAAGAGATGCTTAATTTTTCAATTAATAATGGTAATATCGGGGCGAGAAAAGAAGTGTAAATATCATGAACAAAATGTGCGAATGAAATTGTTATAACATTTCCTAACTGAAATTTACTTCTGTATTTAGTTGTGGAATTTTGCAATTTAAAAAATTAAAAATGCAAATTTACAAAATGTATAATATATTTAGAGGCTGTTTAAATTTTAATTTTTAAAAATATTTTTTTAAAAAGTTATTGTTATTTTAAAAAATGTGAGTAATTTTGCACCTCCAAAAAAAATGATTCTGTAGCTCAGTAGGTAGAGCATCTGCCTTTTAAGCAGAGGGTCCCGAGTTCGAGCCTCGGCAGGATCACCAGAAGCCTTTCAAGACAATATTTGTAAGGCTTTTTTTTATGCTCATCTGAACAGTAATAAAAATATAATTAAAAAAATAATCATAAAAAAAACATGGTTCTAAATGTTATCAATGAATTTTTATATATTTGCTTGTTAAATTTTAAATCAATTTTT
Organism: Bacteroidota bacterium; assembly: GCA_030610255.1. Taxonomy (GTDB): domain Bacteria; phylum Bacteroidota; class Bacteroidia; order Bacteroidales; family JADFUO01; genus JADFUO01. The sequence goes on along the minus strand of JAUWSB010000100.1, from coordinate 4,839 downwards.
TAAAAAATAAATAATTAAATAATGAAAATAACAATAGTTGGAACAGGTTATGTTGGTTTAGTTACCGGTGCTTGTTTTTCAGAAGTTGGTATTGACGTTACATGCGTTGATATTAATAAAGAAAAAGTTGACAACCTTAATAAAGGTATTATTCCGATTTACGAACCGGGTCTTGAAAAAATGGTACACAGGAATTATGAAAAAGGAAGATTACATTTTACAACTGATCTTGCATCTACCTTAGATGAATGTGAAGTAGTTTTTGGTGCTGTCGGTACACCTCCTGATGAAAACGGTAGCGCAGATCTGCGTTATGTTATTGATGTTGCCAGAGAAGTGGGACGAAATATAAATAACTATCTTATAATGATAACAAAAAGCACGGTTCCTGTTGGTACCGCATCTAAAGTCAAGGCTGCAATACAGGAAGAATTAGATAAACGGGGCGTGGACATAAAATTTGATATTGCCTCAAACCCCGAATTTCTTAAAGAAGGTGCTGCTATTGACGATTTCTTAAAACCGGATAGAATTGTAATTGGTTTAGAATCAGAAAAAGCAGAAAAAATAATGAGAAGATTGTACAAACCTTTTACAATGAATGGGCATCCGATAATTTTTATGGATATTACATCTGCCGAGATGACAAAATATACAGCCAACTCAATGCTTGCCACAAAAATCAGTTTTATGAACGACATTGCTAATTTATGCGAGATTGTTGGAGCTGATGTTAATATGGTTAGAAGAGGAATAGGTTCGGATTCAAGGATTGGGAATAAATTTATTTATCCCGGTGCAGGTTACGGCGGCTCATGTTTTCCTAAAGATGTAAAAGCCCTGATAAAAACAGCAGAGGACTTTCATTACCCTTTGAGAGTTCTTAAAGCTGTTGAAGATGTTAATGAATATCAGAAAACCGTTATGTATGAAAAAATCGCCAAATTTTATAATAACGATTTAAAAGGTAAACGAATAGCTTTATGGGGTCTTTCATTTAAACCTCAAACCGATGATATGAGAGAAGCTCCTTCATTGGTTATTATACAAAAATTATTGGATGCAGGTGCAACTGTTAAAGCTTATGATCCTGTTGCAATGAAAGAAGCAAAAAGAATTTTAGGTGATAAAATTGAATATGCACCGGACCAGTATGATGCTTTAATTGATGCAGATTCCTTGCTGCTTATAACCGAATGGCCCGAATTTAAATTCCCTAATTTTAATATTATCCGCAAATTATTGAAAGAACCTGTAATTTTTGATGGTAGAAATGTTTATGATGTAGAAGAAATGAAAGAAAGGAATTTTAAATATTTCTGCATCGGAATTGATACAACTAAATAAATATAATTAATAAAAATATTTTTTATGAAGAAAAAAATTTTAGTTACCGGAGGTGCCGGGTTTATTGGTTCTCATCTTTGTGAACGTCTGTTAAACGAAGGAAACGAAGTAGCTTGTTTAGACAACTATTTTACAGGACAAAAAAGAAATATTATTCATTTGCTTGATAACCCATACTTTGAACTTATTCGCCATGATATTACAATGCCTTACTTTATTGAGGTTGATGAAATTTATAATTTAGCTTGTCCTGCTTCGCCAATTTATTACCAGTATAATCCGATTAAAACAATAAAGACATCTGTTTCGGGTGCAATTAATATGTTGGGATTGGCAAAACGTATCAAGGCAAAGGTGTTACAGGCATCAACCAGTGAGGTTTATGGCGACCCTGAGATTCATCCCCAACCTGAGAGCTATTGGGGGCATGTTAATCCAATCGGTACAAGAGCATGTTATGATGAGGGGAAAAGATGTGCCGAATCCCTGTTCGTAAATTATCATAAACAAAATAATGTGAGAATTAAAATAATCAGGATTTTTAATACTTACGGTCCAAAAATGCATCCGAACGACGGAAGAGTTGTATCAAATTTTATTGTTCAGGCTTTAAAAGGGGAAGATATTACTATTTATGGTGATGGAAAACAAACAAGAAGCTTCCAGTATGTAGATGATCTTATTGAAGGCATGATAAAATTAATGAACACAGGGGAAGATTTCACAGGGCCTGTAAATGTTGGAAATCCCGACGAATTTACAATGCTGGAATTAGCCCAAAAAGTGAAAGAACTTACAGGAACTAAATCTAAAATTGTTTATCAACCATTGCCAGCTGATGACCCGATGCAAAGAAAACCTGATATTACCTTGGCAAAAAAAGTACTGAACTGGGAACCAAAAATTAATCTTGAAGAAGGGCTTATCAAAACAATAGAATATTTTAAATCAATAGTTTAGTAATGCATAACATACTTGTAACCGGCTCAAAAGGGCAGTTGGGAAATGAAATCCAAAAATTAGCATCTTCATATCCTTCCTTCAAATTTATTTTTACTGATGTTGAAGAATTGGATATTACAGATGTTGAGCAGATTGATAATTTTTTTAATAAAAACAAAATTGATTTTGTAATTAATTGTGCTGCTTACACTGCTGTTGATAAAGCTAAAACTGACAGGAAATTGGCTGATTTAATAAATGTTACTGCAGTAAAATATCTTGCTAAGATTTCAAAAAAATTCAAAACAACTCTAATTCATATTTCTACTGATTATATATTTGATGGAAGGAATTACAAGCCTTATATAGAAACAGATAAACCCGATCCAATTTCTTATTATGGGAAGACCAAGCTTAATGGGGAAATACAGATTGAGAAATATGCAGGCAATGCAATAATAATCAGGACTTCATGGCTATATTCGGAGTTTGGAAATAATTTTGTTAAAACAATGATAAAATACGGTAATGAAAGAGATTCATTAAAAGTTGTTGCTGACCAGGTAGGAACACCAACTTATGCTGCCGACCTTGCAAAAGTAATACTTGAAGTTATTCCAAAACTAAAAAATATTAAGGGAATAGAAATTTATAATTTTTCAAACGAAGGCGCTATCAGTTGGTATGATTTTGCAGAAGCAATCATGAAATTAAAAAATATAAATTGCAAAATTTTTCCCATTGAATCAAAGGATTATCTAACTCTTGCCCCCAGACCATTTTACAGTATACTCAACAAAGCAAAAATCAAAAACGATTTTGGTATTGAAATTCCATACTGGTTGGATAGTCTGGAAAAATGTCTTGCAGAACTTAAGTAGAGTCAGTCCATAAAGTCCGATAGTTTGAATAAATATTAAAAATAACAAATGACAAGCACCAAATTTCAAATAAATTCCAATTTTCAAAATTCAATGACCAAAACAATTTCAAGGCTGTTTTGAACTTTTGGTCATTGGTATTTGGAATTTATTTGTTATTTGTTTTTTGTTATTTGGTGCTTTAATTAGTAATTTGTTTGACTTTATAGACCGACACTAAGTAGAATATTTATTTTTATAAAATATTTTTGTATTGAAACACTAAACCAAACACGATGCTATGTACCACTGGACAGAAACTGTTTTTTGATAGTTTTGTAATTTTGTTTAACTCTAAAATACAATCACAATGAAAAATATAATTGACAAAGCTGTCCTTGAAAAAGCCCAGTCGTGGCTTGAAGGAAATTACGATGAAAAAACAAAACAAAAAGTAAAATATTTGATTGAAGATGACTCGCAGGAACTTATTGAGTCCTTTTACAGATATCTGGAGTTTGGTACAGGAGGACTTCGCGGTATTATGGGAGTTGGAACTAACAGGATGAATAAATATACCGTTGGAATGGCTACGCAGGGATTGGCAAATTATCTTATAAAAATGTTTCCTGAAATCGGTCAAATTAAAGTGGCTATTGCTTATGATTCAAGGAATAACAGTAAATATTTTGCAAGAATCACAGCTGAAGTTTTTTCGGCAAATGGTTTTAAAGTATATTTATTTGATGACCTTCGCCCCACACCCGAACTGTCATTTGCTATCCGTTATTTTAAATGCCAGAGCGGAATTGTCATCACTGCATCACATAACCCAAAAGAATACAATGGTTACAAAGCTTATTGGGATGATGGCGGACAACTGATTCCTCCTCATGATAAGAATGTTATTGATGAAGTGAAAAAGATAAAGAATATTGATGACGTTAAATTTAATGGAATTGAAAAAAATATTGAAATAATCGGTGAAGAAGTTGATAAAGAATACCTGAGAAGGATAAAAGAACTTACATTATCACCCCAAATTATCAAAAAACATAAAGACATAAAAATTGTTTATACTCCACTTCACGGTACAGGTGTCAAACTTGTTCCAATGTGTTTAAAGGATTTTGGATTTGAAAATATATATTCTATTGACACACAAAATGTTTCCGATGGCAACTTTCCTACAGTCGTTTCTCCCAATCCCGAAGAACCTGCTGCATTGGAAATGGCAATAAAAAAAGCTAAAGAAGTTGATGCAACCCTTGTTATGGCAACCGACCCGGATGCTGACAGGGTTGGAATTGCAGTAAAAGACAACAAAAACGAAATTATCTTACTAAATGGTAATCAGGCAGCATCCTTGCTTATTTATTACCTGATTACAAAATGGAAAGAAAACGGAAAAATTAATGGTAATGAATATATCGTGAAAACAATTGTTACTTCAGAGTTGTTAAAAGATATTGCAAATAAAAATAGAGTTGAATCTTTTGATGTCCTAACAGGATTTAAATGGATCGCAGATATTATTAAACAAAATGAGGGTAAAAAAATATTTATCGGCGGTGGCGAAGAAAGTTATGGCTATCTGATTGGCGATTTTGTTAGAGATAAGGATGCTGTTAGTGCTTGTGCATTAATCGCCGAGACTGCTGCCTGGGCTGCCGATCATGGTAAAACATTA
>JAUWSB010000031.1 GCA_030610255.1 Bacteroidota bacterium | reverse complement strand
TAATTCTCCGCAGGTATGTGTTCGTAGCATGTTTGTATTATTTAGGAGTTTTTCAAAATCAACTAAAAGAAGTTTAAACTTTTATCCTTATTATTCTAACAGTTCACAGTCAGAAATTAGAAACTTGCGACACGAAGTTAGCCCGTATGGGAAATTAGAAATTAGGAAAGAACTTTCGTTATCATGCCTAATTTCTAAACTTGTCCGTATGGATTTTCAATTTCAGTAAACTAATATACTTGAAAAAATCATATACTTAATTTAAATTGTAAACCGGAATATGAAAGATGTCTATATTTATTATTCTTTATTTTAGTTAAATAATCTGCGAAATTAAGAAAAAACACAGAATACTCATTAACCTGCATTATTTATAAAATCTCTCACAATCCCGAAAACTTTCGGGAGCTAAGCCGCAAAGAATTAGTAAATTAGCAATAAGTGGTTAAAATATTCAATTTCATTATATAAAAAGTATTGTAGGCATTAAATTGTTTTAATTCAAATCTTTGCGCCTCTGCGTCTTTGCGTGATGAATTATTCAGGTTAAATATTTAATTGTAAATTGCTTCACCTATCAACGTAGCTGAAGTACATTCAATTATTTTAACATTCACATAATCTCCGGTTTTAAAATTTTTTTTAGGAAATACCACCACTTTGTTTTGACTGTTTCTACCTGATAATTTCTGGTTTGATTTTTTTGAAACACCTTCAACCAAAACTCTGAATGTTTTACCAATATCTTTTAAATTACTTTCGTGTGATAGCTTTTGCTGAAGCTCAATTATTTCTATCAAGCGTTTGCTTTTAATTTCTTCCGGAACATCATCTTTAAATTTTTCAGCAGCGATAGTGCCCTTACGTTCGGAATATTTAAACATAAAAGCAAAATCATATGCTGCCCATTTCATTAATGAAAGTGTTTGTTTATGGTCATCTTCGGTTTCACCGCAAAAACCAGTGATAATATCTGTTGATATTGCACAACCTGGGATAAATTTCCTGATAGCTTCAATACGGTTAATATACGACTGTCGTGTATATTTACGATTCATTAATTCAAGAACTCTTGTGCTTCCCGACTGGACAGGCAAATGTATGGCTTTGCAGATGTTTTCATATTTTGCAATAGTTTGAAGCAATTCATCTGAAATATCTTTTGGATGGGAGGTTGCGAAACGAACTCTTAATTGAGGGTTTACCAAGGCAACCTTTTCAAGTAATTGTGCAAAATTTATATTGTCTTTCCCTTTCCAATTATAAGAATTTACATTTTGACCAAGCAAAGTAACTTCCATATAACCTTGTTTAAATAAGTCATTTGCCTCATTAATTATTGTCTCGGGATTTCTGCTTCTTTCCTTACCTCTTGTATAAGGAACAACACAATATGAACAGAAATTCTGGCATCCTCTCATAATTGAAATAAATGCAGATACTTTATTGTCGCCAAACTTAACAGGATTAATATCTGCATAAGTTTCTTCGGCTGATAAAAGTACATTCACCGCTTTTTGACCGCTTTCAACTGTTGTCATCAATTCAGGCAGGTTACGGTATGCATCTGGTCCGGCAATTATATCAATAATTTTTTCTTCTTCAAAAAGTTTTGATTTTAAACGTTCAGCCATGCAACCTAAAATTCCAATTTTTAAATGTGGGTTATTTTTCTTTTGGGCGTTTAATTCTTTCAGCTTTTTTCTAACTCTTTGCTCGGCATTATGCCTGACCGAACATGTATTGATAAAAATTATATCAGCTTCAGAAATTTTATTTGTTAATTCATAATTATTATTAATCATAACAGAACCAATAATCTCACTATCGGAGAAATTCATCTGGCAACCGTAAGTTTCTATATATAATTTTTTTTTATGATTCACATTAAAAATTTTCTGCATTAAAATTTATTTCAATAACCATGTAATAAAATTACCCTGATTTAATTAAATATCAAATAATTACTTCAGATTTTGGGATGCAAAATTAATTAAAAACTTACGTTGATATAAAATTTATTTCATTTAAAAGCAAAATACTTTTGGATTTTAAAAATTTAATTGTTTTACTTTTGCACCCAAAATTAAAGAATATTAAAAATTTAATAAGTTTTTAAAAATGGCAAAAAATCTTGTTATTGTTGAGTCACCTGCAAAAGCAAAGACTATTGAAGGATTTTTAGGTAAAGATTTTCTTGTTAAGTCAAGTTTTGGGCATGTAATGGACTTATCAAAAAAGCAATTGAGTGTTGATATAAAAAACGGATTTATTCCAAAATATGAAATATCTCCTGATAAAAAGAAAATTGTATCTGAATTAAAAAAATTTGCTGATGATGCCAAAACTGTTTGGTTAGCTTCGGATGAAGACCGGGAAGGAGAAGCCATTTCATGGCATTTGGTAAATGCATTAAATTTAAATAAAGAAAAAGTAAAAAGAATTGTATTTCACGAAATTACAAAATCAGCAATTACCAAAGCAATTGAAAACCCGCGTGGTATTGATAAAAATCTTGTTGATGCCCAACAGGCACGAAGAGTTTTAGACAGGCTTGTGGGATATGAATTATCTCCGCTTTTATGGAAAAAAGTTAAACCTGCATTATCTGCTGGACGTGTTCAGTCTGTTGCAGTTAGATTAATTGTTGAAAGAGAAGAAGATATAAATAAATTTAAAAGTAAATCATCTTATAAGATTACTGCTAAATTTGACATAAATAATGATTTCGGAAAATCAATACTATTTGCCGAACTCTCAAAAAAATTCAATACAAAAAATGAAGCAATAGAATTTCTTGAAAAATGCAAACCTGCTGAATTTACAATTGCAGATATTGAAACTAAACCTGTAAAAAAGTCTCCGGCACCTCCTTTTACAACTTCCACTTTACAGCAGGAAGCCAGCAGAAAACTTGGTTTCTCGGTTGCAAATACCATGCGTGTGGCTCAGAAACTTTATGAGTCGGGTAAGATTACTTATATGAGGACGGATTCGGTTAATTTGTCAAATCTTGCCCTTGCAATGGCAAATAAAGAAATAAAAAAATCTTTTGGTGAAAAATATGCAAAAACCCGAAAGTATTTTACTAAAACCAAGGGTGCACAAGAAGCTCACGAAGCAATTCGTCCTACATATTTTAATGTAAAAAACATTGAAGGAGATAATGCCCAGAAACGACTGTATAACCTTATCTGGAAAAGAACAATTGCTTCACAAATGAGCGATGCCTTACTGGAGAAAACAAATGTGACTGTCAATATATCAAACCTTAAAGAAAAATTTATCGCAAAAGGCGAGGTAATTAAATTTGACGGCTTTTTAAAAGTTTATTTTGAAACATCCGACCAGGAAAACAATGAAGAGCAAAAAGGTGTTTTACCACCTTTAAAAATCGGTGAAAAATTATTGAGAAACGAAATTATTGCTGAAGAAAAATTCACACAACAACCCCTGAGATATTCCGAAGCAAGTTTAGTTAAAAAAATGGAAGAACTTGGAATAGGCCGTCCTTCAACATATGCCCCCACAATTTCAACTATTCAGAAAAGGGAATATATTGTTAAAGAAGATAAGCCTGGTATTCAAAGAAATTACAATTTCATTTCCTTAAAAAATGATTCTATAACAGAAGGAATTAAAACCGAAAAATCAGGCTTTGAAAAAGCCAAACTTTTCCCGACGGATATTGGAATTTTAGTAAACAAATTTTTACTCCAATATTTTGATAACATTATAGATTATAACTTTACTGCCAATGTTGAGAAAGAATTTGACGAAATAGCCGAAGGACAAAAGATATGGAATGAAATGATAGGTGAATTTTATGGGCCATTTCACAATAAAATTGAAAATACACTTGAAAAGTCAAAAAAATTCAGCGGTGAAAAACTGCTTGGTCAGGACCCCAAAACAGGAAAAAATATATTTGTGAAAATCGGAAGGTTCGGACCCATAGTTCAACTTGGAGACACTGACGACATTGATAAACCCAAATTTGCAGGATTAAAAAAAGGGCAGAGCATAGAAACTATCACACTGGAAGAAGCTCTTGAACTATTCAAATTCCCAAGAAATATCGGCAAATACGAAGATGCTGACATGACTGTAGCTATCGGTAGATTCGGTCCTTATGTGATGCATGAAAAATTATTTTATTCTCTGAAAAAAACTGATGATCCCACTTCAATTACACAGGAGAGAGCCGTTGAATTAATTGAAGAAAAACGAAAAAAAGCAAAAGAAAATATTATCAGAGAATATAAAGAAAACAATTCTGTTAAAGTTTTAAGAGGGAAATATGGACCCTATCTTTCAATAAAGAAAAAGAATTTTAAAATTCCAAAAAAAATGAATCCCGAAGAGCTAACTCTTGAAGACTGTCTGAAAATAGCCGGAGACCCTAAAAATACACCTAAAAAAAGATTTTCAAAAAAAAGAAAATAATGGATATTGAAATATACTTTAAACCAATACATCTAACAGGCTATGAATATGCAGAGAAATCCCATCGCAGAAGATTGGGAGATGTTGTAAAAAGTTATAATACTGCATCTGGTTTTCCTGATTTAGATAATATAGATATTGCAATTTTTGGTATTAATGAAGACAGGAATGCCATAAATAATGAAGGATGTGCAAATGCACCCGATAATATCAGAAAAAAACTGTATAAACTTTTTGAAGGTGGAAATAAAACTAAAATAGCCGATTTGGGCAATATTAAAAAAGGCAATACAATTAATGACACTTATTTTGCCGTAACTTCGGTTGTTTCCGAGTTATTAAAAAATGATATTATTCCGGTACTTATTGGTGGAAGCCACGACCTTACTTATGCAAATTATCAGGCTTATGAAAGCCTTGAGCAGGTGATAAATATTGTTGCTATAGATTCGGTATTTGACCTTGGAAAATCCGAAGAGGATTTTAATTCACAATCATATTTAAGTAAAATTATTTTACACCAGCCTAATTACCTTTTTAACTATACCAATATCGGTTATCAAACCTATTTAATTGATCAGGAAGCAATAGGTTTGATGAAAAATTTATTTTTTGATATTTATCGTTTAGGAAATGTAAGAGCAAATATTGAAGAAGTTGAACCAATTGTAAGGAATGCCGACTTAGTTACTTTTGACATATCTTCAATCCGCCAGTCGGATGCTCCAGCAAACGGAAATGCATCTCCTAATGGTTTTTACGGAGAGGAAGTCTGTCAGATTGCCCGGTATGCAGGTATGAGTGATAAATTAACCTCAATCGGCTTTTACGAAGTTAATCCAAAACTTGACAGGCAAGAACAAACCTCGCACCTTGTTGCACAGATGATATGGTATTTTATTGATGGTTTTTATAATCGTAAACATGATTTTCCACTTAAAGAAAAAGAAAATTATATTAAATATTTGGTTTCAATCAAGGACCATAAAGACGAAATAGTTTTTTATAAAAGTAAAAAAAGCGACAGGTGGTGGATGGAAATCCCAATTAAAACGAACATGAAACCCAAGTATGAAAGGCATTATTTAGTGCCCTGTTCATATCAGGATTACCAAACTGCCTGTAAAGATGACATCCCCGACAGATGGTGGCAGGCGTATCAGAAGTTGATGTAGAATAATAATACAGATAAGTTGGAAATAACAATTTTCAAATAATAAATATCAAATTTATTCGAAAATATATTGACTTTCTTAGCAGTCTCTATCTAATTCTATCCGGATTTTGATTTATAAAACTTTTCCAACCTGAATATTTATTTCCTTCGGAATTAATATTTTTTTGAAAATAATGGCAAACAGCTGCAGCTAAGGCGTCGGTAGCATCAAGATACTCAGAGGAGGTGTTTATTGAAATTAGATTATCAAGCATAGCTGCCACCTGCTCTTTTGAAGCATTTCCTTTTCCGGTAATTGATTGTTTTATCTTTTTCGGCGAATATTCAAAAATCGGAATATCTTTAAAAAGTGCTGCTGCCATAGCTACTCCCTGCGCCCTTCCCAATTTTAACATTGATTGAATGTTTTTACCAAAAAAAGGGGCTTCAATTGCAAGCTCATCAGGCTTGTATTCTTTAATAAGATTTAATGTTCTTTCAAAAATTTTTTTTAGTTTTAAAGGATGATTGCTATATTTACCAAGTTTTAAAATACCCATGGATATTAATTCAATATTTTTACCTTTACAGCTAATTAAACCGTAACCCATAATATTGGTTCCCGGGTCAATGCCTAATATGATACGCTCGGTTTTCAAAAAAGGAAATTATTATTGTAAATAATTATGAAAAAAACAAAAATACGTAAAACTTATAACTATCTGATTCGATTTGCGATAATAATTGCTACATATTTGTTAATTTATCATGAATTTTTTTATAAAAAAAATCTTGAAAATGTTTTGGAACTGTTTAAAGAACAGTTTTATACACAGGGTTTTATTGTTCAGATAATTATTGTTTTTTTATTAATGATTTTAAACTGGGGTGTTGAATCGTTGAAGTGGCAATTCCTTATAAAGAAAATTGAAAAAATTTCATTACCCAAATCTTTTCAGGCGGTTTTAACAGGGATTTCAGTTAGTTCATTTACACCTAACAGGGTTGGTGATTATTTCGGAAGGGTATTTATACTTAAAAAAGCAAATCACTGGGAAGGTGTTCTTATTACAATTATTGGTAGTATCAGTCAGTTTATGACAACTATGATTATCGGATTAATAAGTTTATTGATTTTTATTCCTGAGTTTTATGATACTTCAGGATATTTTTACGGGTATTTTTATTACGGATTAATTGTAATTATTGTAATAGTTATTTCCCTGATTTTGTTATTTTATTTTAATATTTCAATTCTATCAACTTTTTTAAAAATTTTCACAAAGAAAAGATGGGAAAAGTTTAGGGAACACATTAAGGTTTTTTCAATGTTTTCAAAACCTGAATTGCTAAAAGTTCTATTAATAAGTATTTTCAGATATTGCATTTTTACGTTTCAGTTTTATTTATTATTGAGATTGTTCTCAGTGCCGATCCCGTTATTTTATGCTGTAATTACTGTTGCGGTGATGTTTTTTGTAATAACGGTAATACCTACCATAGCTTTAGCTGAACTTGGTATCAGAGGGAGTATTTCAATTTATCTTATTGGATGTTTTTTTGAGAAATACAGTATTTTTACCGAGCAAATTGATATTGGTGTTTTTTCAGCATCATCTGCTTTATGGTTGATAAATATTATAATTCCGGCTATTGCCGGGACATTCTTTGTTTTTAAACTTAAGTTTTTCAGAAAGAATTCTTAATATGGAAACTTGTTCATTAATAATATCCATATTTTTGATTTGCTTGTGTTTTGCTTATGTCTTTGTTATACTTGCTTTTACTTATGGATGGTTTAGACTTGAAAAATTTGTTTTATCTGCTGAAGAACCTAAAACAAAAGTAAGTATAATAATTCCTGCCCGAAACGAAGAACAAAACATTACTGATATTTTATATGATTTACTTAAGCAAACTTATCCCAAAAATTTATTTGAAATTATTGTGGTTGATGATTTTTCAACTGATAACACCAAAAATCTGATAAAAGATTTTATTAATTCCAATCTTGATCTCAAAGTAAAATTAATAACTTCAGAAAGTGGAAGTCCACAAATTTCCGGAAAAAAGCAAGCCATTAAAACCGGTTTAAAAAATTCAATCGCTGAATTAATAGTTACAACCGATGCTGATTGCAGAGTAAGTAAAAATTGGCTTTCAACAATTATTGATTTTTATGAAAAGAAACATCCTAAAATGATTGTTGGGCCTGTGTGTTTTCTTAATGAGAACACGTGGTTTAAAAAACTTCAGTCTTTGGAGTTTTTAAGCTTGATTGCTTCAGGGGCAGGAGCAATTGAAATCGGTTTGCCGATTATGTGTAACGGAGCAAACTTAGCTTACCAAAAACAGGCATTTTATGAAGTAAACGGTTTTGAAACAAAAAATGAATTTGTTTCGGGCGACGATATTTTTTTGCTTTTAAAAATAAGAAAGAAATGGGGAAGTTCAGCAATAAATTTTTTAAAAAATTCTGATGCTGTTGCTTACACAGGAGCTAAAAAATCATTCAGGGAGTATATTTCACAAAGGATAAGATGGGTTTCAAAAAGCTCAGGCTATACTGATTTTTCCATCATAACAACGGCTTTAGTAGTTTATTTGTTTAATTTGGGTTTATTGGCGGGTTTTGTGTTGGGATTGTTTTATTATGATTTACTGCATGTTGTTCTTATTGTGTTTATTGTAAAATTAGTAATTGATTTACCGATTTTGGTTGGGGTCACAAAATTTGTAAGACACAGGAAATTATTATGGAGCTATTTACCACTTCAAATAATTTATGTTATTTATATTTCATTTATGGGAATTTTCGGCAATTTCCTGAAATTTGAATGGAAGGGGAGAAAAAATTAGGAGTTATTTTAACAACGCTTCTGCAATTTTTAAATCTATTGGTGTGGTTATTTTAATATTTTCCGGATTACCTTCAATCAGGTTGATTTTCTCACCGGCAGATTCTACCACAGTTGCATCATCAGTAAATTTTTTTTGATATGCTTGCTGGTACGCTTTTATTAAAATTGAAGATTTAAAAACTTGTGGTGTTTGGATTATACGTAAGTTATTCCTGTTGAATATTTTACTTCCTGTTTTATAAAGCTCTCTTACTGATTCGTTAACAGGAATTGCAGGAACTGCATTTCCATAAATTTCGGCATCAAGAAAAGCTTTTTCAATTACTTGTTTTTTCACTAAAGGTCGCACTCCGTCATGAACTGCAATAATTCCATTTTTTTCGATTTTCGAGATAGCGTTTTTTACAGATAGAAACCGTGTTTTACCTCCTTCTACTATTTTATGTGAAATATTAAAGTTGTGATTTTTACAAAGATTTTCCCACAAGCCAAAATGGATTTTTGGCAAAACCAATAAAATATTTATTTCAGGGGAATAATTATAAAAAGCCGAAATTGTATGAATTAATACGGGTTTTCCTGCGAGTGAGATAAATTGTTTTGGAATTTCGGTATTTATTCTTTTTCCGCTTCCGCCGGCAACTATAATTACAAATTTTTTCAAAACACAGATATTATATTAAATAATAAGCATCGCATCCCCATAGGTAAAAAATTTGTATTTACGTTCAATTGCATTCTTGTATGCTTTCATCAGAAAATCGTAACCTGCAAATGAAGCCACACACATCATCATTGGCGATTGGGGTAGATGCAAATTGGTAATCATGCTGTTTGCAACATGACATTTATATGGCGGGAAAATAAATTTGTTAGTCCATCCTTTATATGGTTTTACCATTCCCGTAATTGAAACGGAAGTTTCCAAAGCTTTCATGGATGTGGTACCAACTGCACAAACATTTTTTTTATTTTTTATTGCCTTATTAATGATTTGAGTATTTTCTTCATCAGTTATTAGCTCTTCGGAATCCATTTTATGTTTGGTAAGGTCTTCAACTTCAATGTTTCTGAAATTTCCCAAACCGGTATGAAGTGTAATTTCTGCAAAGCTAACACCTATGAGTTCAAGGCGTTTCATTAGCTCACGGCTGAAATGAAGTCCTGCGGTTGGAGCTGCTATAGCACCTTCGTGTTTTGCATAAATTGTCTGGTATCTTTCTTCGTCTTCAGGCTCAATAGGTCTGTCATGTATCTTTGGTAATGGTGTTTTACCAAGTCTTTTAATGGTTTTTTTAAATTCTTCATAAGAACCATCAAAAAGAAACCGTAAAGTTCTTCCGCGTGAGGTTGTATTGTCAATAACTTCGGCAACCAATGCTTCATCTTCACCGAAATATAACTTATTTCCGATCCTGATTTTTCGAGCCGGGTCAACAAGTACATCCCACAGGCGGGTTTCGCGATTTAATTCACGTAATAAAAATACTTCAATAGCTGCACCGGTTTTTTCCTTTATGCCAAATAAGCGTGCAGGGAAAACTTTAGTGTTGTTAATCACAAAAACATCACCATCATTATAAAATTTTAATATATCTTTAAATGTTTTATGTTTTATAGACTGTTTTTTTCTGTCAAGCACAATTAATTTAGAATCATCCCTGTCTTTGGGAGGATGACTTGCAATCAGTTCAGGTGGTAAATAATATCTGAATTGAGATAGTTTCATATTTATATATAATTAATATTTAGAAAAATAGTTGCAAAAGTAATAATATTATCAGGAATTATTATCTTTTATAAATCTAAATTAATATAATTTAAACGCTTTGTCAAGTATTATTGTTGTTTTTTTTTATTTTAATGATTTTTTTAGGTCTTCGGTTTGTATTGCATCTTCTAATCTGAAGTTTCCTATTCTTATTCTTTTCAATGAAGAAAGGTAAGCTCCGCACTTTATTGCTTCTCCGAAATCACGCGCCAGCGAACGAATATAAGTTCCTTTACTGCATACAACCCTGAAAAATATTTCAGGTAAATTTATATTTGTTAATTCAAATTCTTTGATAGTAATGAGCTTTGGCTTGATTTTTACATCTTCTTTATTACGGGCATATTTAAAAGCCCTTTTGCCTTCAATTTTAATTGCGGAATATAATGGAGGTGTTTGTTCAAAAGTACCTGTAAATTTTTTTGCAGTTTGCAAAAGCATTTCAGGATTTATATGGCTTATATTAAAAGTTTGGTCAATTTCTGTTTCTCTGTCAAATGATGGAGTCGTAGCTCCAAGGATGAAAGAGCCTGTATATTCTTTTTCTAATCCTTGAAATTCTTCAATTTTTTTTGTGAACTTGCCCGTACAAATAATTAATAATCCGGTGGCAAGCGGGTCAAGTGTTCCGGCATGTCCGACTTTAATTTTTTTTATACCTGTATGGTGCTTTATTAAATACCTGATGCTGCTAACAACATTGAAGGAAGTCCATTTATATGGCTTGTTGATAAGGAGAACTTCTCCTTTTAAAAAATCAAATTGATGTTCAGAAGTTTGGTTTAGCATCCAATTAAATGAATTATCCGACAAAAATTGCAATTAATCCTATAATAAAACAGTAAATTGCAAAATATATCAATTTACCTTTTTTTACGATTCCAATCATCCATTTACATGCAAGTAAGCCGGAAATAAATGCTGCAAAAAATCCAATCAATAAAGGAACTGCCCCTATACTTGATTCGTTTGCCATTTCGCCTGTGAATAAGTCTTTAACATTAGCAGCTATAATAGGAATTAAAACCATTAAAAAAGAAAATTTTGCAATAAGTTCCCTTTTATTCCCAAGCATTAAACCTGTTGAAATGGTTGCTCCTGAACGGGATATACCGGGCAACACAGCTGCTGCCTGTGCAATGCCAATAATAAACGAATCAATAAAGGATATTTTTCGTAAATTGGATTTTTTGAAATAAGTAAAGGTAAGTAATAATGCAGTGATGATTAACATTGAACCAACAAAGACAACATTACCTGTGAAAAAACTTTCAATTTCCTCAGCAAATAAAAGTCCGACAATTACTACAGGTATCATTGAAATTAGTATCTTGGAAATATATTTTGTTTCATCATTCCATTTAAAGGCGAAAAGACCTTTAAGCAATATCCACAGATCTTTATGAAAAACAAAAATTGTACTTAGAACAGTTGCTCCGTGAACAACAACTGTAAAAATTAAACTTCTTTCTGCTTCAACCCCCAAGATAACTTTTCCTAATTCAAGATGACCACTGCTGCTGACCGGTAAAAATTCAGTGAGCCCCTGAACTATACCTAAAATTAATGCTTCTAACCAACTCATAATTTACCATTTATCGTATAATGGGTAATTTGTTAAATTATTTGTAACTATTCATCAATGAAAACGCCACTAATTTAAGCAGATTATATTTGCGATGGTTTTATGATTTGGGTTTTTTCATAATTGCAAATATTTCAATAACATATCCAACAAGAATCAATATCGGGGCGAGAGTAAGTCGTTGAAAACTAAAAATTTCATCACTGAAAACATTTGGGTCATCCGAACCACCGCCAATCATCAACAAAAACCCGACTAAAATAAAAGCTAATCCTATTAATAGCAGTTTGTAGTTTTGTTTTGTAAATGCAAAAACAGTGGTACTGTCCGGGCTTGGTTTTTGCTTTGATTGAACAGTTGCTGCTTTCTTAGTCTCAGAAACTTTTGGTTTTACAGATAGGGTGATTTTTTTCTTTTTTTTACTCATTTTTTTATTTTTAGGAACTTCAAAAATAATAGTATTTTTTTTATTTGCTGATTTTTTTAACTTTTTTTAGTAATACAAACTGTCAGCTTTTAAATTCAAATATTTTTTTACAGCAAAAAATGTTGACATCCACGAAATAATTATTCCCAGTAAAATAACAAACCCAAAAATTGAAATAAAAAGGTCAGCATCCTGTAAATTTACCAGTTCGGGAATTTCTTGTTGAGAAAAGTATAAAATGCCTACTAATAATAAAATTGCAATAAAAGCTCCCAGAATTCCATGTAAAATTCCTTTTAAAATAAATGGTCTGCGAATAAATGCCTGCGTGGCTCCAACCAATTGCATACTTTTAATCAAAAACCGCTTTGAGTAAACCGATAACCTGATGGTGTTGTTAATTAATGCAATAGCGATTATTAGCAGTAAGATACTAAACCCAAGAATAATGATACTTATTCTTCTTAAATTTTTATTGATTAAATGAACTAATGATTTTTGATAAAAAACTTCTTTTACATTTTTGTTTGCCAACAAATCTTTTTCAATTATAGCAAGACTGTCAATATTGGCATATTCGGCTTTTAGTCTGAGGTCAATGGAAGGCAATAATGGATTGTAGCCTAAAAAATCAATAAAATCTTCACCAAGGTCTTCTGTCAGTTCTTCGGCGGCTTTTTCTTTTGTAATATATTGGGTAGATTTTACATACTCAGAGGCGTCAAGGGTTTTCTGAAGCTGTATAATACCGGCTTCTTTAACATTTTCTTTCATAATTATTGAAAACCCGATATTTTCCTTTACATAATCCGAAAGTTTTTTTGCATGCAGGATTATTAATCCCAGCATACCTAACATAAAAAGAACCAGCGTAATACTTACCAATGTTGTTACATAAGAACTTTTCAGGCGTCTTTTGCTATATTTATCTTCTACTTTAGACATGAAATTATTTTGATTGCTGCTAAATTAATAAAATTACCGAAACTGAAATTAAAGTATTTTGCCTGTTTCTCCTTTTCGTAATGTAAAAATTGTGATTTCGCCCTTGCAATTAAATCTAAGAGGTATTCCTGATACACCACATCCGCAACTTGTATATCCTGTTATAGAATTGTGATTCCATAAACCTTTGTAAAACTTTTTCCCTTCAAACTGGTGTGTAATTATGGAAATTCCGCCAGGCAGTCATATCTGCCCGCCATGAGTATGACCGCATAAATATAAATTGTATCCATTTTCAGCAGTTCAAAGTTAATTTAATAATTACAAACCTATAACTTTGAGCATGGAACTTTTTGTGTTAAAATATCCATAGTATTCAACATAGAACCATTATTATAATTCAATTATACAAAATTACAGATTATATAACCTAATGATATGTTTATTTGTTTCATTTATTTCAAGTGCTAATTTTTGTAAAACGCCAAGATAACTTGACAGATGAAGAATGTTATCAATAGGTAGGCTGGCAATCAATCCTGATTTGTCAAGTTCTTTTATCCTTGTGCGTATATTTTCAATGGATTGAGATAAGTCGGGAATTGCTTTTGGTTTTGATTTTGACCTGATTTCGTTTTCAAATATTTCAAGGCATTGTATTGATTGATTATAAAAGCTTTGTATGTTTCCTTCAATTTTGTTTCGAAGTTCTCCGCCTGAAGGTTGTTTATTAAGATTGGCTAATTCATCAAGTTTCTGTTGTATTCTTGTTTGGTGTAATATTAAAGCATAGATTTCTTCTTTGTTGACTACTGATTTTCGGGGTTCTGTCATTGCTGCTTTAAAAGTGTTACTGGTATTTTTCAGAGAATTTTCAAGTTTATTTCTGTCTGAAATTAAAATATTTTTTTCATCATCTGATAAAAAGGATTCGGAAATTGTTTTGAGATACTTTACTTCAATTGTAAAATTATCAGCAATCACAGATCTTAATTTCTTCCCTGATTTATTGGGCCAGAAAAAATAAGATACAATAAGACCCAGTCCTACAGCTCCGGCTGTATTATATATGCGGATAAGCGAAAGTTCATAATCTTCCGAAACAAGTAAAAGATAAATTAATAAAACACAAAAAGTAATAACTATGGTTTTTGCAAGGTAATAAGGTGACTGCATTAGAAAAATCGTCAGGAAAACCGAAATAATCAAGAATGTATAAAAAACAGGACTATGAATTCCGGTCAGAAAAACAAATCCTGTTGATAAACCTGCACCGATAATTGTTCCCAGAAGCCTTAGTCCTCCTGTTTTAATTGAGTTCCCAAGATTGGATTTAACAATTATTATTACAAAAATTACAATCCAGATACCCCTTTCCACATCAAAATATTTGCTGACAAACATAGCTATTGCTGCTGCTATTGCTACCCGAATAGAATATCTGAAAATCTCGGATTTAAAATTAAAATTATTTTTAAGGTTTTCAATAGCCTTTTTAAAATTTATTTTTGTAACCTCATCTTTTGAAAAACTTAAAGACCTTTTACAATTATTATAAGCATGACTTAATTCCCTGACAAGCGATTTTAATGCATATAAAACATGCAGTGCCTTTAACCATGAACTTTTAGGAAACCCTTTGGGTTTTGATTTTCTTAAATCGATAAGCTCTTTTTGAATGTTTTCAATTTCTTTATTCAATTGGATAAAATCAGGTAATTTTTCTTTTTTCTTAATAGCTTTAACCCAATCATAAAATTTTTGCTTTGTTTTATTATGCAGTTGACTTAATTGAGAATGGATTGGTGCAAGTCTTTGCCTTTCTTCTTCGCTTAAATCAAATGACATATACATAGCTGTAATGTCGTCAATAATTCTTTCAAGGCTTTCGCTAAATGCTGTAATTGACGCGATTGGACCGCCTTCCTGCCTGGGAGCAAGATTAAACATAACAGGAAATCGTCTTAAACGTTTAATAGCATTTAATGCTCTGTCTTTCCGTGAATTTATCTCTTTAAAATTAAATCCTTTGGCTTTTTTATCTTTGATATTGATGTTTAAAAAATCCAAGATATCATCTAAAGCCGTCCCTAAAATCGTATTTAGTATAATTTGAGGTCTTATGGGTAAAATCAGATAAAAAATAATAAAAGAAATTACACCACCTGATGCTGCTGAAAGTGACCTGTAAATCCCCTGCTCAAACGAACCGGGTATGTTAATCGGAATAACTACTGCCAAAAGTATCATCATACCCATTAAGCTGTATGTCTGATTTATTACAGTCACAAAAAATGCAATAAAAGTTAAGATCATTATCCATAAAACAGAAACAATTAATGAATTCCCCGAAATTGTTGAAACCGGCGTTAGAATTATAATTATCAGGATTGATATTAACATATTCATTCTGCGGCTTGACATACTATTTCCAACTTTAATCTGACTTATAAAAAAGGTAGGTAATAATGCCCATAATAAATAATCTCTAAAAAAGCTGTAAAATATTACAAATGTTATTAATAATGACAGTAGCGCTTTAAAGGTATTTTTTAAATTAGTTGACAATGGGTCAAAGGAATAAATATATTTTTTATAGAATTTTTTCCAGTGATTTTTAATAAATAACATAATCAGTCTTGAATTCAAAATTTGTTTTAACAAATATAATTTATTATTTAATACATCTTTTTTTAATTTCGCAGACTAATAATTAAAAACAGAATTATTATTTTAATGTTTTATGTTGTTTTTGATGAATAAAGATTAAAATCACAAAACTTTTATCTTTTGTCTTTTATCTTTATTTAAATATTCAACATAGAACCAAATTTAATAACAACTAATGGACTACAATTTCACTGAAATTGAAAAAAAGTGGCAAAATTACTGGAGTGAGAATAAAACCTTTAAGGCGGAAATTGATCACACAAAGCCCAAGTATTATGTGCTGGATATGTTTCCATATCCTTCAGGGGCGGGATTACACGTTGGGCATCCGTTAGGATATATTGCTTCGGATATTTATTCAAGGTATAAACGGCTAAAGGGCTTTAATGTTTTACATCCGATGGGATATGACGCTTACGGTTTGCCTGCAGAGCAATATGCTATTCAAACAGGAACACATCCTCAAATCACTACATATAAAAATATTGACCGCTACAGAAAACAACTTGATAAAATTGGTTTTTCTTTTGACTGGGACAGGGAAGTAAGAACCTGCGATCCATCATATTATAAATGGACCCAATGGACATTTATTCAATTATTTAATCATTGGTATAATAAAAAATCAGATAAAGCAGAACCTATTGAAAAATTGATTCATATTTTTGAAACATCGGGTAATCGTGATATTTCGGCTGAATGTAGCCAAAAAGATGTATTTTCTGCTGAGGAATGGAATTCAAAAACTGAAAAACAACAACAGGAAATTCTGATGAATTACCGTTTGGCTTACCTTTCCGATACAATGGTTAACTGGTGTCCGGCTTTGGGAACCGTACTTGCGAATGATGAAGTTAAAGACGGTTTTTCCGAAAGAGGTGGTTTTCCGGTTGAACGTAAATCAATGAAACAATGGTCGCTCAGAATTACTGCTTATGCCCGGCGTTTGCTGGATGGTCTTGATAGGCTGGATTGGTTTGATTCATTAAAAGAAGTCCAGCGAAACTGGATTGGAAGAAGTGAAGGTGCAATGGT
>JAUWSB010000233.1 GCA_030610255.1 Bacteroidota bacterium | reverse complement strand
TGAAATCTGATCCTTTTCCCCTTTTCAAGGGCAGTCTTACATTTATTTACAAAATTGACTACCCTGAGTTTTGAATCGGTATATGAAATATTTTCTGATTGTGCAAGATGATTAATAAGTAACCCATCATTGGTTTTGAGATGTATGTTAAATGCAATTTCTTTTGAGGGTGGTGAAAAACTATGCTGTGTCGGATGTACAGAAGCAGGAATTTCTTTTGTAATAAATCCGCCAAGTCCGGGAATTACAATACATTCATATTCAAACAAGAGGTTGCTTATGTATTTTGCTATTTTCAAGAGATTTTACAGTTTATTTACTGAATTTATTTCCAAAATGCTAAGGTAGTATTGATTAAGTTAAATTTCAAGTTTTGTTAATAAATTTTTTCAAATCTTCCGGACTGTCAACAGCGTAACTTTCAATATCGGTTAAAGCGATATTAATTTTGTATCCGTTTTCAATCCATCTTAATTGTTCTAATGATTCTGCAATTTCCAGGGGCGATGCTTTCAGATTTGTTATTTCTTTTAAAATGTCTGTCCTGTAAGCATAAACCCCGATGTGCTTATAATAACTACAAAAATTTAACCATTCCGAATTTTTTTTTCCACTTAAAAACGGGATTGGCTGCCTGCTAAAATATATCGCCTGATTATTTTTATCAAAAACCGATTTAACGATATTAAAATTAAAAAGTTCTTCATTTGATGATATTTTTTTTAATAAGGTTGCAATTTGAATATTTTTGTTTGTAAAGCAGGAAGCAAGTTTTATAATCTGAACAGGATCAATAAAAGGTTCATCACCCTGAATATTGATGACAACATCTAATTTTTTTCCCGGTGAAGATTTTTTAAGATGTTCAATTACTTCATTACAACGTTCAGTGCCACTTTGATGATTAGGGGATGTCATCATCACTTTTCCGTTAAAATTTTTAACGTGATTATTTATTCTTTCATCATCAGTAGCAACAATAATATCTGATAAAACATCAGCTTTTTCAGCCTGTTCATATACTCTTTGTATCATTGATTTCCCGTTGATCATAACAAGTGGCTTACCGGGAAATCGTGAAGATAAATAACGGGCAGGTATGATTCCTATAAAATTCATTTAGTATTTCAAATTAAAAAAGTCCGTGAATTTCTGCGTTAACCCTGTCAATGATCATACCTAAATCTTCGGGCTTTTCTTCCATATCAATATCATCAACGTCAATTATGAGTAATTTTCCTTTATTATACTTTTCTATCCAGGCTTCATAACGTTCGTTAAGGCGTTTTAAATAATCAAGTCTGATTGATTCTTCATACTCCCTGCCTCTTTTTTGAATCTGGTTAACAAGATTAGGTATACTTGAACGAAGATAAATCAACAGGTCGGGAGGCTTTATAAATGAGCTCATTAATTCAAACAACGAACTGTAATTTTCAAAATCGCGTGTAGTCATTAAGTTCATTGAATGAAGATTCGGAGCAAAGATGTAAGCATCTTCGTAGATGGTTCTGTCCTGTACAACAGTTTTTCCGCTTTGCCTGATTTTGATTATCTGCCTGAATCTGCTGTTTAAAAAATATACCTGAAGATTAAATGACCATCGTTGCATATCTTCGTAAAAATTGCTTATATAAGGATTTGTTTCAACATCTTCATAATGAGCTTCCCAGCCGAAATGTTTTGATAATAAGCGAGTAAGCGTGGTTTTACCTGAGCCGATATTTCCTGCTATTGCAATATGCATATTAAAAAATATTTAATTAAAAATATAAAATTAATAAAATTTGTACTAAGCTAAGAATAATTTTAGTTAGTTTTTTTTGCATTTATTTTCAGAATTTCATCTATATGTTTTCTATCATTTGAAAGTCGTGGTACTTTATTTTGTCCTCCAAGTTTTCCTTTTTTCTTCAACCAATTATAAAAAGTATCACGAGGCACTGCTTTTACAACAGGTTCTCTTAATACCATACTATGATATCTTTTTGCTTCATAATCCGAGTTTAATGATTTTAATGCATTATCAAGTGTTTCAGTAAAGAAATCAAGGTTTTCAGGTAATTTTTCAAATTCAATGAGCCATTCATGGGCAGCATTTTCATTATCTTTAAAATACACCGGTGCGGCAGTATATTCATTAATCACTGCTTTGCATTTTTCGCAGGCAATTGCAAGTGCTTTTTCAGCATTGTCAATTATCAGTTCTTCACCCACTGAATTGATAAAATTTTTTGTACGACCGGTAATTTTTATTCTGAACGGATCAAGAGATGTAAAAATTATTGTATCGCCAATCAGATACCGCCACAATCCTGCATTTGTTGAAATTATAATAGCGTAATTAGTATTCAGTTCAACTTCATCCAAAGCAAGAGTTTCAGGATTTTCCTTATTCAATTGATCAAGTGGTAAAAACTCGTAAAACACACCATAATCAAGCATTAGCAATAATTCGTCAGAATCCGGTTTATCCTGTATCCCGAAAAATCCTTCGGAAGCATTATAGTTTTCCATGTAATTCATCTTATCAGATGGGATAAGATTATGGAATTGTTCG
>JAUWSB010000198.1 GCA_030610255.1 Bacteroidota bacterium | reverse complement strand
TTCACCCTTCCCCGTGTTGACAGATACTTTACTGGCCACCCTGGATTGTCCTGATTTCACCCTGGAAAAGCCGGATAAAAATATATTTGACATTGTAAAAGATATTTTTGATAAAGACAATACTAAAGCTACTGCAAAAGAGGAAAGGCGAAAAGCTAAAAAAGAAAGCAAGGAATCTTTAGAGAAAAAAGAAAAAAGAGGTTTTTTTAAACGGATTGGGGATCTGTTTAAGAAGAAGAAAAAATAGGTCACAGCTTTCAGATTTCTTGCCGTGTAGTGCATTTAATTCTGTAGTCCTTAGAGTGACTTTGTGATGTCCTTTGTGACCTTTGTGGTAAAAAAAAAGACCTATTTCAACTCTTGATTCGCATTAGCAATCAAAATCGGTTTTAATAAAAAAATCTAAAGATCCTCTTCAAAATCAATATCCATTTTTTCATCTCTTTGTTTTTCCTTTTTGTAATTATTAATTCGATAGCTTAAACTTAATGTAATAATCTGAGATTCTCTTTTAATATTATTATCAGAATAAAATCCCTCACCAGTTGTAATATAATCATACTTCATTGTTCCGAAAATATCACTAACTTTTAAGATGGTTGTTAAATTGCTTTTAAAAAAATCTTTACGAAACGCAATGTTTGCTGCAAAATACCCTTCCCTTTCTCCCTGAACCGTAACTGAGGGGCCTTTGTAATTGCCTATAATTTGCAAACGGGTATTTTTGTTAAATTTAAAGATAGTATTTAATCTGCCGTCAAAATTATTGCTGTTTCGTTCAACATTTTCATTAATTATTTCACCTTCGAGCCGGTAATTGTAAAGATTTATACTTGCATCAATTTGCAGCCATTTTGTTGCAGTAATGTTTGCCATTATTTCCATTCCCAAAGCATAATCCTTATCTAAATTTTCAAAAGTGATCATCATAACACCATCTTCAAGTAATGTCCTGACCATTGTAATTTTATCATTAGTAATGCGATAATATGCTTCAACTGAAATAAGTGATGAAATTAATCTTTTTTGGTAACCTAATTCGTAAGAATCAATGTATTCGGGTTTCAGGCCGGGGTTACCTATTCTTATATTATATGAATTAAGATAGTTGGGAAAAGGATCCAGATACCTGCCACTCGGACGGTTTATCCTGCGACTGTAACTTGCCATAAGCTGGTGGTCGTTTGGGAACTGACGCGATAAATGTATTGTAGGAAACAAATCAATCCGATTTATTTCATAAACATCGTGTGATTGTTCGTTTTCGATATTCCTGTAAGTATATTCTCCGCGCAAACCCAATTGGTAATGAAACTTTTTTAGATTATCCGAAAAAATAAAGTATAATGAGTGGATATTGCGTGTAAAATCCATTTCATTGTTATCCTTTTCACTATTGACCCAAATATTCTGACTTACATCAAATTCATAATATTTATATTTATTGTTTTGATAATTCATCCGGGTTTGGTATCCTGCTTCAATACGCCCCTCTTTTCGAACAGGCTTTGAATAATCTGCCTTTATCCTAAATTCACTTGAATTACCATCTTCTTCCGTCCTTATCCCGCTCGGTTCATCATCAGTAATTACCCAGTTATCATCAACTGTATATTCATCCATATCTTCAACAACATCACTTTTTTTTTCCGAGAAATATGCCATTGCCGATAATTCATGACCATTGTCGTCAAACTTATGAATAAAATTGGTTGCAATGTTATAATAGTTCCCATCACGCTTCATAGAACTTTCAGCAATGGAATACTTGTCGGATGAAACAGGAGATGTATATGAGAAAAGATTGGAATTGAAATTACGTTCAAAGTTGTAATAGCCGTATTCTCCTAAAAATGACAAAGCGGATTTTTTATCAAAATAATAATCCAGTCCTGCATTAAAACTATATCCATTAGGAATTTTAACACGTTCAATATCCGATATCAAATAAGCAGTAGTATCCTCAGAATAAGTTTGTTGTTCCCACTCTCCTGTAATTTTCATTTCGCGGTAATAATAATTTGCCCCTCCAAAGATGTTAGTTTTGCCGGTTCTGTAATTAAGTAAAAAATCTGAACTGTATTTATTACCTGTTGCTACCGAAGCATTAACAATACCATTAAAGCCGGGTTTGGTTTGTTTTTTTAAGATAACATTTATGATACCTGCAATGCCGTCAGGGTCATATCTCGCAGATGGATTTGTAATTATTTCAATTTGCTCAATTGTATTTGCCGGTATTTGCTGCAGGGCATCACTGCCTTCCAGCACACTGGGGCGACCATCAATCAAAACAGTGAAATTGGAACTTCCACGTAAGCTGACATTTCCTTCAATATCAACATTAACCGAGGGAGTGTTTTCCAATGCTTCAATAGCAGAACCTCCTGCAGAATTAATATCCTGGCTTACATTTATTACTTTTTTATCGATTTTATATTCTATAAGAGAACGGTCTGCTGAAATTTCAACTTCTTCTAAATTCTCTGAGATTTGCTTTAATTTTATCGTACCGAGATCAATTGATTTTTGTTGTGGATAAATTTTAATATCATTAATATTCAATTTTTTATACCCAATAAAATGGGTTTTTAAATAATACATGCCAAACGGAAGCTCTTCAAGCTTAAATTCCCCATCTATATTTGTAACCGTTCCTGTTACCATACTGGAATCTGTTTTTCTGAATAAAACAACATTAGCATATTCCATTGGCTGGTTCAAATCGGCATCGATGATCATACCTGTAATAACTCCTTCGGGAGGCATAGAACCGGAATCTCTTGCCTGTGGATGTTGGGCTATTGTGCTGGAAAAAGCGAATAAAAGTAAACCGCAAATTGGGATTAATTTATTGTTCATTTTCTGCTATTTCATCTTCCCCGGCCATTTCCTCTGCCTTTATCATTATTGTAACCATAGCCTTGTCCCATTCCACCTCTTCTTCCCATCCGGCTGTCGAAATAGACCTTTTGGTCATCGGTTAAAAGTCCTCGGACTTCGGTACGTTGTTCCATGGCTTTTTTCTGCATATTGGTCCTTGTGGTTCCCATCTCTTCAATAAGATTGTTAATCTCATCCGGGTTTGCATTTTCAGCAGTTTGTAAAGTTCGTAGCCTGGTTCTTTTTTGACCGAGGTCATTTCTGAAGTTTTGCATTTCTTTCCAGTGTGCAGTTCTCAATGTTTGTATCCGACTTTGTTGATCCTCTGTCAAATCAGGAATGTTTTCGCAATAATATCCTCTTTGCCCTCCTGATTGGTTTCCTCTGCCATTACCTTGCTGGGCCAGTGCACTTAAATTCAAACCAAGCAGCAAAGCTGCCACTAACACTAAGTTTGTTCTCATTTTAATCATTTTCATTTTAATAGATTTTAAAGTTTTAACTAATTTATTATGTAACTATTTAGGTGGTATTTTTTCGTCCTGAAAATTCTAAGCACTAATTTCTAAAACCTAAACAATATCAAAACCTGAATTTTCAAATGTATAAAACCTTGTTAAAGAAACTTTTATTCTGAAATTCCGATTAATAGGTTCTTCATTTCTTTCTGATTTATCTTTTGTGTTTTGAATTTTTAACATTTGAATTTGTTTAGGATTTAGGTATTAGAATTTAGTGCTTTATCAGATACTTATCAAATGAAATTATAGCTAAATAATTACTTTAATTCGAAGTATTATTGATTTTTAAATTTCCGGTAGCCTTGCATACGAGTCCTGGAAGTATCCTTACTGCATTTAAGCTCCCATTTGGAATTATGCATGGTTTTGAATACCTTGAATAAATCATCACGTTGTTGCTCATTACAAATATTTTTTAGATTCAGGTAATATTCAATAGTCAGGTGTTTTAACTCCCTGTGAAGTAGTCCGATTTCATCGGCAATTTGGTATAAGTTGTTTGTATCAGGATTTACTGATGAAAGTTCATTTAGCATTTCTGATCTTTTTTTCTGCAACTGTTTGTCAATCTTGCTTGCATCTTTTTGGTAGTCTTGCCTGAACGACCGGAATTGCCGGTGCTGGTCCATTGTCAAATCCAATTCTTCCCTGAAAAACCTGCCTAAGCCACTATCCGGTATAACTATTTCCTCTGTACTTTGATTGGTTTTTTGATTCAGATTATTATTGTACAGTATAGTGGCAATGGTTGAAATATTT
>JAUWSB010000152.1 GCA_030610255.1 Bacteroidota bacterium | reverse complement strand
TGATTCAATAGAATACGAATACTTCAAAACTTTCAAAACCTTGCAGGCAGATTGGCTTGGCGATGGAAGGAATATTTTCGAGTTGGACAGCGCCGAAATTTCCCAGCTTGAAATATTTGCCGACATTAGCCAAGGAATTGCTGGGTCCCAATCAAAAGGTATACTGGAGTTTGCTTATGATCACGAATATTATAATTGTCCGCAAATTGCCGACACAAGTTTGAAAAACAGACCAGTAAATGGGAATGTTCCTGATAATGCTTACAGACCTTATATTACAGTTAAGCCGAATCCAGCAAAATCATGGGCAATATTTAATTATGAATTACCTGAAAACACAGGAGGTGCTGTAATAATTATTACGGATATGTCGGGTAAAACAATTGAAAAGATTAAGCTTAGTGATAAGCAAGGTCAAAAGATATGGAATACCAATACAGTGAAGCAGGGTATTTACTTTTATTATTTATATTCAAACGGATATACAAAATCCGGTAAAATTATTATTAACAAGTAAATTTTTTTAAGGCGTTGGCTGTTTTTAGCACCCGGCGCCTTTTTTAATCCATTTTGATATGAAAACAAAAAACTTTTTAAATTTTATCTCATACGGGCTTATGAAGCGAAGTTCAATTTTTTTGTTTAAATTACCAAATCCGTATAGACTTAGTTTCGTTTTTATTTTTTGTATTTTATCTTTTGCATTTACTGCAAAAGTTTCAATTTCTCAAAATCCTGAAATACAATGGCAGCAATGTTATGGCGGGAGCGAACATGACAAAGCGTATGACATAATTCAAATACTCAATGGTTTTTTTATAATTGGCGAAACAAATTCAAGCGACTATGATGTTTCCTATAATCATGGAATGAGCGATGTATGGCTTATTAGAACTAATATTGATGGAGGTCTTCAATGGGAAAAAACCTATGGCGGGAGTTTGGGTGACGGAGGAATGAATATAGTGCCGGCTTTTTATAATAACTTTTATTTAATTAGCACTTCGGTTTCTTCAGATGGCGATATATCTAATAATCCTTACCCGGGACTGTCTAATATCTGGGTCGTAAAAGTTGACAGTGCCGGACAAATTATCTGGGATAAGATACTTGGAGGCAGCTCTATTGATGAGACACGTAATGCTATCGCGACACATGATGGCGGGGTAATTACTATTGGATTGACTGGTTCTAACGATGGAGATATTAGTGTATATTACGGATTTTGGGATATTTGGATTGTAAAAGTGAACAGTAACGGTGAAAAGGAATGGGATTTTACTTTGGGAGGCACAGGCATGGAAGAAGCAGGTACAATCATACAGACAAGTGATGGAGGTTATATCGTTGCTGCATCAACTGATGGAGAAGGTGGCGGCAATTTTAATTGTGAACATCATGGTACCCCAGGATTATATGCTGATGCTTGGCTCATTAAACTGGACTCATTGAGAAACATCGAATGGCAAAGTTGTTATGGCGGTACTTATCATGATTTTGGAGATAATGTTTTAGAAATACTAAACGGTTATATTCTATTAGGAGCAACAGAATCAATAGATGGTGATGTTTCAGGTTATCATGGCATACCGGGAGATCCGCTTGGGATGGATATTTGGGTAGTAAGATTAGATACTATAGGGAATATCCTCTGGCAAAAATGCCTTGGTGGATCAAAGGGTGAATACGCAAGAAATATTTTTCAAACAGAAGATGGTGGTTTTATGATTTTGGGAATGACAAAATCTGACAACGGTGATGTAATTGGTTTTCATGGATTGGCAGGCAATAATTACGACATATGGATAGTTAAGCTCAGCAACATGGGTGAACTGGAATGGCAAAAATGCTTAGGCGGTGATGGAGAAGAAGAAATATACCACGGTGTTTTTAAAAAAAATGATTACGATTATGTTATTGCCGGTAGTTCTGACTATCCTTCTGGTGATGTTGTCTGTAATTTACATGGGTGGGATGATTACTGGATATTTGAAATAAATGACAGCACATCCGGCTTTATTGAAACACAAAAAGGACAAAAAGAAATTTGGGTTTATCCCAATCCGGCTGATGATCACGTGGTCTTTGAGTTTAAGGAAAACATAAAAAAAGGAAGCATACAAATAAGTAATATTTTCGGGCAGGTAGTAGCTACTTTATCAATAAAAAATCAAAAATCAAAAATCAAAAATCAAAAATTGGTTTGGGATATGAGAGAAGTTAAGCCGGGGGTATATTTTTTCAGATATGAAATGAATGGTGTTTGGGGCTCGGGGAAGATTGTAATTTCGAAATAAACTGAATTAATCATGGTTGTTAATTCTATTTCAATTATTCAACTTTTGATACGAATACGAAAAACATTCCATTTGTTTGAAATTAAGAAGCGACGTCAACTTTAGCCTCACGACTGAAAGGAGTCCGTATGGAGCCTCAGCCTTAACTCATTGTATCAGGGTTACCAATCTGAAAAAAAGGTTGGCAACCTTTGTTTTTTACAAGACTTTTTAAATATATAAGAAGTCTTGTTTATATTTGCAGACTATTTATTTTAAAAAACATTAATTAGTCCTTGCACGAAAACTCAGTGTTTGATAAGAAAACGTCAAGAACATCCCGATAGCAATCGGGATGCGAAATCTTAAAACTCAGGAGTCCGTACGGATGACTGGGTTTTAAGATGAGTATAACGCAGTTATTGGCGTTTTCTTGCAAACACTAACTAACAACTTTTCTTCCTGATGATAGATGAACATAAAAAAATTCTTTCAGTATTTAAGTTCAAACGTATAATTATTCCTATAATATTAGGCTTGGGAGTTGCAAGTATTTTACTCTTCAGGAGTTTTGATAAAGAAGTATTTCAGAATATTCATTGGGTTTGGTATTCATATCTGTGGCTTTTATGTGCATTGGTACTTATGGCTGTTCGTGATATTGCCTATATGTATCGTATCAGACTGTTAACCGATAAACAACTTA
This sequence comes from Bacteroidota bacterium, assembly GCA_030610255.1. Classification (GTDB taxonomy): domain Bacteria; phylum Bacteroidota; class Bacteroidia; order Bacteroidales; family JADFUO01; genus JADFUO01. The sequence goes on along the minus strand of JAUWSB010000152.1, from coordinate 3,061 downwards.
GCTGGAGAAGAAGTTTTCAGGTAATAATGCTTTGGGAGTTTGCTTCATCGGTTACGCCTTCGGTGGTTGGTGGTTCAGCTGTGGCTTTGTTTATTGTTAACAAAGAAGGAATTAATATGGGGCGAACTACGGCAATTGTTATGATAACCGCATTGCTCGATGAGATGTTTTACATTTTAATGGCACCTGTAATATTTATTTTAGTCGGTTATAAGAATTTGTTCGTCAGTGATGCTGAGTTTGCATTGTTTAACACTAAATTCGGGACACTTGGAATATTTTTAATAGGTTATGTTTTTATATTAATACTGACTTCAATAATTATTTACGGGGTTTTTATAAATCCAAGAGGTTTTAAATGGATATTAATAAAAATCTTTAAACTGCCTTTATTAAGAAGATGGTTGTATAAAGCTGCTGAAACGGGCGATCAGATAATCACAACTTCAAAAGAAATGAAAGGCAAGCCCTTCGTTTTCTGGCTGAAAGCTTATGGTGCTACATTATTTTCATGGACAGCAAGGTATTGGGTGGTTAATTGTATGATACTTGCATTTTTATCCGTACATGATCATTTTCTGATCTATGCCCGGCAATTAGTAATGTGGGTGATTCTATTAATTAGCCCCACACCTGGAGGCAGCGGAGTAGCTGAATTTGTCTTTTCCGATTTTCTCGGTGAATTTATTACTCCGGGTTTAGCTCCGGCATTAGCATTGTTATGGAGATTATTAAGTTTTTATCCATATCTCTTTATCGGAGCAATTATTTTACCCGGATGGCTAAGGCGGGTTTATTCCAAAAAAATTATTCACCAAGTTTGATGCCTGCCACGTGAAATGCAACGAAGGAGCAAATTCAACTGTGATTTGACGTTTGAGGTTTGATGTTTGACGTTTTTTTGTAAAAGTTGAAGATAAAAAATGAATTATAACAAATCTTATTAAATACTTTATGAATTTATTCTAAATCAAATACACATCCTAACCTTAGCCTTACGACTGAAAGGAGTCCGTATGGAGCCTCAACCTTAGCCTCATTTTTATTTATCCGAAATTTAAATTCATTAACATCATAATTTTTACCCGCAATGAAAATACTTATTAACCAGCTTCATTATTTCTTTCTCATTATTATTTATTTCTTTTCTTAGGTTTTTATCATTAAATTCTTTCAGATAATCAATGATCCAATCAAGCATTCCTTTGGTAAACACACCGTACTTTAAATAAATATCTTCCTGTTTTTTCAAACATTCGGCAGATTCCCAGCAGGATGCGGGCAATTGAGACAGTTGCTTTAATCTTTCTTTATTTTTTTCATCAAAAATATTTACATCAACATAAGTTTTTTCCGCGAATTCAAGTGCGTTTTTCATTTCAAATCCATGACGTGCAGCAACTGTCAGTCCGGCAAGCAACAAATGAATTTCTGCAGAACCGTCAGGGCAACGGAATTCGACGGTTTGTTTGTCGGAAAAATCTTCGCTTACACTTGGTTCATTAGGGTTTGCATGACTAATCATATTGTTTTTCCCTGACCAGCCCAGTGGTACTCTCACCAATACCGAACGGTTCCTGTCGCCCCAGCAAATATTTGTAGGAGCTTCCTGATGTGGAACAAGCCTGAAATAAGATGTTGGGTTTGTATTTCCAAATGCTGTTAAGGATGGTGCAAGATCTAAATATCCAGCTATGGCTTTTTTTGCAATATTACTAAGCTTACCGTTTTTAACCATCATATTTATTCCATCCTTAACCAATTTAGTATGTATGTGCATACCACTTCCGGCTTTCCCAACAGTAATTTTGGGGGCAAAAGTAAGTGTTACTCCATACTGATAAGCCAAAGTTCTTAAAATCCATTTTGCAATTAACAGTTGGTCGGCAGCATCTTCCACATTAACGGGTAAAAATTCTATTTCGTTTTGTTCGTATTCTATATCTCCAACACTAAAATTACCAACCTCCGAATGAGCATATTTAATATTTCCGCCTGTCATGGCAATTGCATGCATAGCTTCTGTGCGTAATTCTCCCCACTTTGTAAAAGGCGTTGATTCATGATATCCCTTTTGATCCTCAGCTATAAATAAATCCTCTTTTTCACTAATAACATAATATTCAAGTTCGCCCATTACTTCAAATGAAAAACCGGTTTTTTCCTTTAATGCTTCATGAGCTTTCTTGAGGATATATTCCGGAGAGCTTTCCAAAGGCTCACCATCTTTTGTATAATATGAGCAAAGAATATCCAAAGTTGGAATTTTTGTAAACGGATTTAGAAATGCTGTTTTGTATCTCGGGATTACATAAAGGTCACTTGAACCTGCTTCAATAAAAGAAAACAAGCTTGAACCGTCAACCCTTTCACCGGCAGTTAAAATTGAATCCAAATGCTTTTTATCATTAATAATAAAATTTAAGGTTTTTAACCTTAAATCCCAGCCTACGTATCTGAAATTAACCATTTCAATATCTTTATCTTCAATATATTTTATTAAATCGGCTTTTGTAAAATCTTTGGGTAATTTATTTAAGTATTGAACCAAAGGATTTGGATTCATTTCAATAACATCTTTCATTATATATGTTTTTTAAAAAGGCTGACAAATTTACTAAAAATTCATAATATAGACTTAATAAAATTTTTTGTAAATAATCAGTATTAAATTAATAATGAAAATTTCTTAACAAATATTATTATTGAATTGGGAAATCCATACGGACGCCCTGCGGTTGTATGGGAAATAAGGGTAATAGGGGAAATAAGGGAAATAAGGGACACCATACCCTTATACCTTTATACCCTTATTTCCCCTATACAATTTTTAAAATCCATACTCGAACTCATTGAATAGGAATTGATTAATAAACTTATTAGATACAATTTTTATATATCCGAATGTTTCAAATCTTTCTTTATTTTATCCCAATTTTCTTAAAATAAATTTCCAATAATTTCTGAGCTGCCACATACGAACTGATTTTATCAGACAGAAGTTCCTTTTCAAATACAGGAATTAATTTTTTTATTTCTTCATTAAAATAGAAATTATCCT
>JAUWSB010000047.1 GCA_030610255.1 Bacteroidota bacterium | reverse complement strand
CTTCAGTTTGGTGTGATGAATACAAATCCCTTAATAATAGTGCGTTTCAACGCACTTACCTGTTTAGGCTTGTCAGCTATCGGGACAATAGAAAATTAAAAATGTTTGATGACTATCGGGAGTATTATGTGTTTTGTAATCAGAATAAAAATTAAACATTTGACATGACATTAGGATATTCCCCAATAAAATCATGTAATAATAAAAAAAAATTACGACATTTTTTATTTTTTGGTATTAATGAATGATTAAACAATTAATTTTGCAAATAATAAAAGTATTAACATTTAAATTAAACAAAAATGGCAGGAGTAAATAAAGTTATTTTGATTGGGAACCTCGGAAAGGACCCCGATATTTTTAATTTTGAAAACGGAGTTAAAAAAGCATCATTTCCGTTAGCTACAACCGAAAGTTACAAAGATAAAGAAGGTAACAGGGTTGACCAAACCGAATGGCACAATATTGTATTGTGGCGTGGTCTGGCTGAAGTGGCTGAAAAATATTTAAACAAAGGTAAACAGATTTATCTGGAAGGAAGAATAAGAACCCGCTCATGGGACGACAAAGACGGTAACAAAAGATACACTACCGAAATTTTAGGCGATAACATGACTATGCTTGGAGGACGTAGAGACCAGAATGAAACCAAGCAAAACAAAGTTGAGGAACCGCCTGCATCTGAACCCACATCGGAAGACGATTTGCCTTTCTAACAAACTTTTATTTCAGTATTATTGAATATCAATGTTATGCGTAAGTCAAGATAAAAAAAAAGAAAATGATTTAAGAACAAGGATTAACGATTTTAGATTTACGAAGTTAAAAAACAGATGAATAAATTTGAATTAGAAGAACGATTAATAAATTTTGCTGTTTTGATTATTGAGATAGCAAATGAACTACCGAATACAAAAGTAGGAAATCATTTATCGGGACAACTGGTTCGTTCCGGTACTTCACCTGCATTGAACTATGGAGAAGCACAAAGTGGAGAATCAAGAAAAGACTTTATACATAAGATTAAAGTTGTGCTAAAAGAATTAAGAGAAACATTTGTATGTTTAAAGATAATTCACAGAACAAAATTATATAAATCTGAAAAAAATATACAAGAAGCGCTGAAAGAAAATAATGAATTAATATCAATATTCGTAAAAAGCGCAGAAACTGCACAAAAGAATATGAAAAAATAAATCAAAAATCGCTAATCGTTAATCCTTGTTCTTAAATCAATTTGTTTGCAGCTTCGCTGCGTTATAATTTATCCGAAAAAATCCGTACCAATAGCTATCGGTATCTGTGTTATCAGGGGACATTAATGTCTAAAAGTCACACTCACCTTTGGAGTAATTTATGATTTTAAGGAAGTTGATGAGAAGTCAGAATGTTTGAAATTATCTTGGAAATAATATTGTTTCTTTTACATCCATTTTCTTTTTTTGAAATATGATATCATTAAAAAGACTATCACTACCATTGAAATGATAATTATCCAAAATGCTTTGGGGTCATTTGAAAAAGGTAGTCCAAGATTCATACCATATAATCCTGTGATAAAAGTAAGGGGAAGCAATATCGCAGATACCATTGTAAGCACTTTCATTATTTCATTTATCTTGTTAGTCTGCAGCGAATCAAATGTTTTCGACAATCCCTCAATCAACTCCTGGTAGTCTTCGGTCATATCCCACATTTTTTGGTAGTAGTCAAGAATATTACCCCAATAGTCTTCCATGTTTTCGGCAAAACCTTTAATAGCACCGGTTTCGAATTTACTGAACAACCTTAGCTGAGGCTTGAACATAGTGTTGAGTAATATGACATTTTTCCTGCTAACCGAAATTTGTTCAATTGTTTTTTTAGCCCGTTTACTAAATAATTCCTGGCTAATATATTCCAGTTCGCTTCCTACCTTGCGTATCATCAAAAGTGATTCCGTCATCAGCTTTTCTAATATTGCGTATAATAATGCATCGCTTGTATTTACTCTAAACTCTTCTTTTCTGGCTTCCTGTTCCAAAGCATCTTTAAACATTTGGGTAACTAACCAATGCGATTGACCGATAGTAATTATATAATCTTCGCCCCAGAAAATTTTAACCTCTCTGGTTTGTAAAAATATATCCGATTTGTCAAAATCAGGGAAGTGCAATATCAGAAAATAATAATCGTCGTAAATATCAATTTTAGGTCTTTGGTTAAAAGTACGACAGTCTTCAATATCAAGGTGATGAAAATGAAAATTATCTTTCAGATATTCAAGGTCTTCTTCCGATGGGTTGAGAATGTGGTGCCACTTTAGTGTTCCTATTTTTATGGTTTCAATCATATACCCTCCCCTTTTTTTATTGATTTTTACATTCCGGTAGTATTTTTTGCGGGTCAAATGTAAGCAATTTTATTAAAATACTAAAATTCCTTTAGATAATTCAAGACAAATAATGATAAAGAATGGTTGCCTGTTTTTATTTAACTTCCCTATTTCCATTTAAAAGTATTGATCATTTGCTCAATGTCCTGTTTCAGAAAATCAATTACAGGAGCTAATGAATCATTGTTGGGGACTATGTTAAAATACAAAGCGCCTCTTAAAAAATGCTTTGTACTGTCGGTGATAAAAAACTGGTAAGGTGAAGCAGCACCTATTCCTTTTATTTCATATATCAAGCCAAATGTTTTGTCATGTTCATTAATAATCAGTTCCTCATTAATTGCACTTGCCTTGGGAATATGCTTTACTACCATTGTTCGTGCATCTTCAAGATAATCTGCCAGGTTATTATCAATAACTTTGTAACTTAAATGCAATCTTCCTTTAAATTGAGGGAAATCAATATTTATCCAATAAGGTTCATCAGGAGCAAATTTGTCGGGGATAATTTGTGCATAAACCGGGTATTCAAATGTATATGGATATATTGAATCAAGGAGCCGGTATTGTTTTTCGGGCAGGTCAATCCTGAAATAGCCTCTTGGCTTTGGAACATAATCATTTCCACAGGAAAACAACAACAAATTTATCAGAAAGGCTAAAAGAAATACAACCGGAAAATATTTATTTTTTATCAACATTTTTCTTAATTGTAACTTTAATTTGTTTTATTCTTCGTTTATCAACCGAGATAATTTTAAATATAAAATCACGGAAAGCTACATTTGTATCTTTATCAGGAATTTTCCCTTCAAGTTCCAGAATCACTCCTGCCAATGAATCCGGGTCACCTTTAACTTCATCAAAAATATCAGGGTCAACTTTAATAATCTTACAAAAATCTATTACCGTAGTTTTTCCTTCAAAAATATAGTTATTATCATCAAGTTTTTTATAGCTGAACTCATCATCTTCAATATCAAACTCATCGCTGATATCCCCAACAATTTCTTCAAGTATATCTTCCAGTGTAATAATACCTGAGGTTCCGCCATATTCATCCACAACTATGGCAAGGTGTATCTTTTTTTCCTGAATTTCTTTCAGCAGGTCATTAATTTTTTTGTTCTCAGGAACATAAAATGCGGGTCTAAGCAGATCTTGCCATTTAAAATTTTTATCCTTTCCTAAATGAGGCAATAGATCCTTGACATAAAGAATTCCTTTGATATTGTCAAAAGATTCTTCATAAGCCGGTATTCTTGAATACCCCGATTCAAGAATTATTTCAAGCAATTTCTTAAAATTAATTTCTGTGTCAATAGCTGTTACATCTGTTCTGGATTTCATAATTTCCTTAACCTCAATATCTCCGAATTTTACAATTCCTTTAAGAATTTTGGTGTCATCACCGGATACATCTTCACCCGAAGAAATATCAATAGCCTCCGAAAGCTCATTCATTGAAATCTGATGTTTTCTTTTTGAAAGTCGCTTATCAATTACCGAAGTTGACCTGACCAAAACCGAACTTAAAGGATAAAATATTTTAATTAAAATCTGAAGAGGTATTGCCATTATTTTTGCAAATCTTACTGAAAATTGTGTTGCATATATTTTAGGCATAATTTCACCAATAAACAAAATCAAAGTTGTAATTACAATTACCTGAATTACAAAAGCTAAAACAGGGAAATCAGTGAGATTAAATAATTTTGTAGTAATATAAGTTGAAAAAATTACGATCGCAACATTTATAAAGTTATTGGTAATTAATATTGTTGCAAGTAATCGTTTCGGTGATTCAAGTAAACGAATAATTAAAATATCTTTTTTTGCGGTGCTTGTTTTAATTTCATTGATTTGGGCAGGGGTTAGCGAGAAAAAAGCAATTTCTGTTCCTGAGATCATTGCTGAAAACAACAATAACAGAAAAACAATTAAAAAATTTATTACAGTGCCAAAAGTAAAAGATTTGATTATAGAGTCAAGGAGATAAAACACTATGGTTAAATATGATTCAATATCAGGGTCTTCCAAAATAGTTGTATTTAATTTTGTGAAATTAAGTGCGTCTAATAAAAATTAAAATAAATTTTTCACTCTGCTTATCTTGTGATTAATATTTTAATAGATTTTGAGTAACTGACCGATGACAGTTTAATAAAATATATACCTGGAGCTAATTGTTCTGTGTTTAAAATAAAGCTATGTTCTCCTTGTTGTATTATGCCTTTATAAATTTTTATGAGATTATTGCCATTGATGCTGAATAAACCGATTTCTCCATCAATTTCATTAGCAAGCCTGAAATTTATTGTTGTCTGCCTGTAAGCCGGATTGGGCTTGCAATAAAATTCAGTAATATTCTCATCCGGTCTTTCTTCAATGCCTGTGACTGTGATAGAAATATAACTTGCTTCAACGTGGCATGCAATAAAAGACTCATAATCGTTTCTATTATTGTAGTAAATCCCAATAACACCAAGCATATCCTGAACCCAGTTTTGTCCATCCCATTGGAAACAATCTCCTGATACTGCATTTCCATTTGCATCATAAGTATAAGTATATATGCGATCGTTCATCCAGTTTCCGTTTTCCCAATCTTCATAGAGTTTAGTTAGCAAATTTCCATTTATATCATAGGTGTAAGTATATATGCGATCGTTCATCCAGTTTCCGTTTTCCCAATCTTCATAGAGTTCAGTTAGCAAATTTCCATTTATATCATAGGTGTAAGTAATTCTCCATTCATTCATCCAGCTTCCGTTTTCCCATATTTCGCATAGCAAAGTGAGCCTGTTTCCATTTGCATCATAGGTATAAGTATATATGCAAACGTTCACCCAGCTTCCGTTTTCCCATTCTTCAGTGAGATTAGTTAGCTTATTTCCATTTGCATCATAGGTATAAGTATGTATGCGAACGTTCACCCAGTTTCCGTTTTCCCATTCTTCAGTGAGTAATGTCAGCCTGTTCCCATTTGTATCATAGGTATAAGTATATATGCGAACGTTCACCCAGTTTCCGCTTTCCCAATTTTCTTTGAGATCAGTTAGCATATTTCCATTTGCATCATAGGTATAAGTACGTATGCGATCGTTCACCCAGTTTCCGCTTTCCCATTCTTCAGTGAGTAATGTCAGTATGTTTCCATTTGCATTATAGGTAAAGGTATCTCTCCAAACATTCATCCAGTTTCCGTTTTCCCATATTTCATTGAGCCTGGTTAGCACATTTCCATTTATATCATAGGTGAAAGTATTTCTCAAATAATTTATCCAATTTCCGTTTTCCCATATTTCGTATAGCAAAGTGAGCCTGTTTCCATTTGAATCATGAGTGTAAGTATATCGGTAAGTATCATCAATTTCATATACGAAAACAGTATCCAACAGATAGATTTGTTCGTTTGATCCCTTTTTCAGGCACATAGTACCGTGAAATTCATCCCAATAAGGATAATTTAATTCATCCTGAAACTCCATGTCTTGAAATTTATTGGGAAGGAAGTGATCAGGATTAGTTTGCTTATGTTTCAGACTTTGGCTTATTAGTGAGTTTGATAAAAATGTAAAAGCAATAAAAACAATCAAAGATAAAATGGTGAAATTTTTCATGATAATGTGTTTGATGATTTAATACTACAAATATATATAAAATTTAATTCAAAATAATTAATAACTATTTTTAGCTAATATTAAAATAATTCAGTTTTATAAAAATTTTATTTGTTCATAATTTCATTCTGTAAACGAATTGATTCCTCATGAACCAATTCAAACAGGTCAATTAATAATTTTTTGCTTAAGCCTTTTTCAACTCCCTTTTTCAGTCGGTCCTGAATAACATTTCTCCAGCGTTTTAGTTGTAAAATCGTAATATTGGAATTTCGTTTGTATTCGCCAATTTGCTTTACCAAATCTAATCTTCTTGCAATAATATCAATTAATTCATAGTCAACTTCATCAATTTTTGCCCTTAATTCTTCTAATTTATTTTCAAATTCAATATTGCCTGATTTATTTCTTATTATAAGTTTTGAAATTAAATCTTTTAGTTCGGCAGGAGTAATTTGCTGTTTTGCGTCGGTCAATGCAATTTCGGGATTTATATGAGTTTCAATCATCAGACCGTCCATTTCAAGATCAAGGGCTTTTTGTGAAATCTGTAAAAGCAATTCTTTATTTCCGCAAATATGGCTCGGGTCAACTATTACCGGCAATTCCGGGAAAATTCGTTTTAATTCAATGGGAACCTCCCACATCGGAGCATTCCGAAAAGGAGATTTTTCAAAAAAATAAAATCCCCTGTGAACAGCAATCAGTTTTTTTATTCCAACAAAATTAATTCTTTCCAAAGCACCTATCCATAATTCCAAATCAGGGTTAACAGGATTTTTAACCATCACAGGAATATCCACACCTTTTAAAACCTCTGATATTTCCTGAATTGAGAAAGGGTTAACAACTGTTCGGGCACCGATCCATAAAATATCTACACCGTGTTCCAGGCAATCTTCCACATGTCTTGAGTTGGCAACTTCAACCGCAGTCATCATACCTGTTTCATCTTTAACAACTTTCAGCCATTCAAGACCAATATTGCCAACACCTTCAAAATAATCAGGTCTTGTACGGGGCTTCCATATTCCCACCCTGAAAATCTTAACATTTGTTAGCTTAACAATTTCTTTTGCAGTAGTAAGAAGTTGTTCTTCTGACTCAGCACTACATGGCCCGCTGATTATCAACGGCGGTTCGTAAAATTTTAACCAGCTTTTTAGGGGTAATATATTTAATTGCGCTTTCATTTGTGATTAACAAAATTAACTAAAAATTATGGTTCTGTGTTGAATACTGCGGATTTTATAACGACAAAAGACATCCATACATACTCCCGTTGGTCGAAAGGCTAAAGGTAAAAGTTTTTTTATTCCCAACATAAAATGAATATTTTCAACAAAACATTGATAATACGCATAAAAAATCGTTTTTTTGTAAAATATTTTAAAACCCTGATGTAAAAATATGAAAAGGACAAAAATCAATGATTTATTGAAATCGGAAGATTACGGAAAAAAAGTAAACGTGAAAGGCTGGGTACGGACAAAACGCAGCAGTAAAAACATAGCATTCATAACTTTAAATGATGGCTCATGTTTAAATAATATTCAAATAGTTGTTGATTTAAATAATTTTGATGAAAAAGTATTAGATAAAATCAATACCGGGGCTGCTATTTCTGTTGATGGTGAATTAATTGAATCGCAAGGTGCAGGACAAAAAGTTGAGCTAACTACAAAAACTATTGAAGTTTTAGGTGAAGCCGACCCTGATAAATATCCATTACAACCCAAAAAACACTCTTTGGAATTTTTGCGTGAAAAAGCACACTTGCGGTTTCGTACTAATACTTTTGGTGCAATTACAAGAGTCAGGCATGTAATGATATTTGCAATTCATAAATTTTTTAACGACAGAGGATTTTATAATATTCACACTCCAATAATCACAGGTTCGGATGCTGAAGGTGCAGGCGAAATGTTCAGAGTGTCAATTCTTGATGCTAAAAATCCTCCTCTGACTGAAGACGGAAAAGTTGATTTTAAGAAAGATTTCTTTGGTAAAGAAACAAATCTTACTGTTTCTGGTCAATTGGAAGCCGAACTGGCAGCTCTTGCATTAACTCAGGTTTATACTTTCGGACCTACTTTCAGGGCAGAAAATTCAAACACCTCGCGGCATCTTTCCGAATTCTGGATGATTGAACCTGAAGTAGCTTTCGCAGATATAAACGACGATATGGACTTAGCCGAAGATATGTTAAAATATCTCGTTAAATATGCCCTGGATAACTGCGCCGAAGATCTTGTTTTCCTAAGCAAACGCCTGATTGACGAAGAAAAAAACAAAAAACAGGAAGAACGCTCAATGGAGCTGATTGAAAAATTAAAATTTGTACTGGAAAATGAATTTGAAAGAATAACATATACCGAAGCAATAAATATTCTTAAAAATTCAAAACCAAACAAAAAGAAAAAATTTCAATTTACCATTGATAACTGGGGTATTGACCTGCAGTCGGAACACGAACGGTATTTAGTTGAAAAACATTATAAAAAGCCGGTTATGATAACAGATTATCCAAAAGAGATCAAGGCATTTTATATGAAACAAAATGATGATGGAAAAACAGTAAGAGCTTTGGATGTTCTGTTCCCGCAAATCGGTGAAATTATTGGCGGCTCGCAAAGAGAAGAAGAATATGATAAATTGTATAAACGAATAAAAGAACTGAATATTCCGGAAAAAACATTATGGTGGTATCTTGAAACGCGGCAATTCGGTACTGTCCCGCATAGCGGATTCGGACTTGGTTTTGAACGATTAATGCTGTTTATAACCGGTATGGGTAATATCAGGGATGTTATACCATTCCCGAGATTCCCGCAAAATGCGGAATTCTGATGTGAACTGGAACCCGTATCAATACATTGAGATGAAAATTATTTAGTATGTTAAATCAAAAATTACAACAGAAGCTCCTTCAAAAATTATCTCCCCAGCAGATTCTTTTAATGAAACTGCTGCAAATACCTACTATTGCCCTTGAACAAAGAATTAAACAGGAAATTGAAGAAAACCCGGCACTTGAAGATACTGATGAACAGGAAGAGGTAGACAACGAAGAATTCAAAGATGAAATCAGTGAGGATGAAAACGAAATATCCGAAGAATACGACGAAAAAGATGATGAGTTTGACCTGAATGATTATATTGATGATGATGATATTCCTTCCTATAAATTAAATGCTAACAATACAAGTCCTGATGAAGACAGAAAAGAAATCCCCTTTGCTTCCGGTATTAGCTTCCATGATATGCTGATTTCACAATTAGGTTTGCGTGTTCTGAACGAAATTGAATATTTAATAGGTTTAAATATCATCGGTAATCTGGATGATGCAGGTTATCTAAGCAGAAATTTAGATGCTATGGTTGATGACCTGGCATTTACCCAAAATATCACAATAAATATAGAAGAAATCCTGAATGTTTTAAAAATTATTCAGGAATTTGATCCTGCCGGTATTGGAGCAAGAAACCTGCAGGAATGCCTCCTGATACAATTACAAAGAAAAGATAATAACGATAAGGTAATTAAGCTCGCAATTCATATCATTGAACGGTATTTTAATGAGTTCACAAAAAAACACTATGATAAAATAATTAAAAAAGCCAACATAACTGAAGATGAACTAAAAGCAGCAATAAATGAAATTCTTAAACTTAATCCTAAACCCGGAAATTCACTCAGCGAAACCTCTAAAACAAATCAATACATCTTACCTGACTTTATAATTTATAATAACGACGGAATTTTGGAATTATCTCTGAACACTAAAAACGCACCCGAATTACGATTGAACCGCTCTTACCTTAACATGCTTGAAGCATATTCGGAAAATAAAAAAACCAAACAAAAAAAAGACGCTTTTATGTTTGTAAAGCAAAAAATTGATTCTGCCAAGTGGTTTATTGATGCCATAAAACAAAGACAAAATACACTTTACATCACCATGAAAGCTATTATGGATTATCAAGAAGAATACTTTTTAACCGGTGACGAAACCATGTTAAAACCAATGATACTGAAAGATATTGCAGAAATTGTCAACCTTGATATATCAACAGTTTCGATGGTGGCTAATAGCAAATATGTACAAACTCCCTTTGGAACTTTTTTATTGAAAACTTTCTTTTCAGAATCAATGCAGAAAGAAAATGGCGAAGAAGTTTCAACAAGAGAGATTAAAAAAATATTATCGGATTGTATTAATATTGAAAATAAAAATAAACCTCTAACCGATGAGCTTCTTACCGGTATCCTTAAAGAAAAAGGATATAATATTGCCCGCAGTACTGTTGACAAATACCGCGAACAACTTAATATCCCCGTAGCCCGCCTTAGAAAACAACTTTAATCAAAAATCCAAAACCAAACCATAAATTTAAAATCAAATTTTCATGGAGACTAAAATTGCTAAAATACTTTCATTAGTTTTTTTCCCTTTATTAATACCAACTTATACATTATTAATAATTTTTAATATAAATGTTTATTTTTCAATGATAATACCCCAACTAGCAAAGTTGCAAATTTTAGGAATGATTTTTCTGATAACTTTTATTTTTCCACTTTTTATGATGATATTGTTTCAAAGGATAGGAATAATAAAGTCATTATATATGAAAACAAAGGAAGAAAGAACTTTGCCATATTTAATGACAATAATTTTTTATTACTTAGCATCTTATTTACTAAAGCAATTACAAATATCCCCAATTTTTTATTACTTTATTTTAGGGGCAACTTTTCTAATAATAATAACATTGATTATAAATTTTTTCTGGAAAATAAGCATTCACATGATAGGTATCGGCGGGATGCTTGGCACATTGATGGGATTATCATTTTTATGGATGATAGATATTCCTTTTCTGATAATTTTACTGGTATTATGTTCAGGTGTAACCGGCTTTGCCAGATTAAAACTCAACGCTCATAATCCTGCCCAGATTTATTCGGGTTTTCTTTTGGGTACTTCGTTTATGTTATTTCTATTTCTTGTTATAGGATATTATTAAAAAGGCATTAATGATATTCCCACAGAAATTGGGTACATATCAGGTCCTTTACCTGCTTTAAATAAATATGATAATGAATAATATGCAGTAATGTTAAACCAACGATAGCCAATTCTTACTGTCGGACCGTACCTGAACAATTCCAAATATTTAACATTTGTGGATTTTTGCTTTACCTTATCATTATTACCTGAAAAATCATCGCCTTTATATTTTGAATGTACGTTTAGTAAATATCCGACTTTAAAGCCGATAGCACCCCTGAATTTACTTTTGGTCTTCAATCTGAACTCTATCGGAATATCAAGATAAGTGATAACAAGTTTGCTTTTTTTATAACTTATTGAATCAGGTATTTTTATAAATGTTGTTTCACCATCTATTTCTTCAGTTAAAGAATTTCCATACATGTTGTGTGAACAAAGTCCTAAACCAAAGGCAAAACTTAAATTACTGCTTCCAAACCGGTAATTGTACATTCCAAAAATATTTATACCTCTGTTGATAGCATTAAGCGCCAAACCTTCGGGTGTGTTTTGCCATATATCAGTGAAAATATCAATACCTGTACTGAATTTTCTTTTTGTGCTTTCATTTACAACCTGCGAGTAACTGCTCGTTATTATAAATAATCCCAGCAGAAGAATAAGTAATTTTTTCATAGTTAAGCTGTTTTGTGTTTTATCTGGCAAATATACGATTTAATTTATTCTGTTTCTTGACTCTTTGATTTTGAAATGACTTTTCTTTCATCTAATAAGCGATTTATTTCTTCTTCCGAAAGATTAGGATTCTTAAGTAATTCATCAATTTTTTTAATGTCGTTTATTATTTCCTGTTTTTCTTCAATGTGTTCAATTTCACCAAGTTCTTCTTTTAGTCTTTTAACAAGGTCAGCAATAATAATTCGTATAGGTTCTCCAAATTGGCTTAACAATTCATCAGAAAGCCTGTCTTTCATCATCTCATAATTGTTTAAAAACATATCAAAATTTTGATACATCATTTTATCTATTCCCGGAATATCATTAACTGACGTCCTGTCTTTGAGCTTTTTAAAAAGTTTTATCAGCTGGTCAAGATTTTGCTTAAATGATTTTATATCCTCATCCATGACATAAATTTTTAGAGAATAAAATTAATAAAAAAATAATAACGATTTAATATTTGAATAATTTTGTTTAATTTTAAAAAACTTTTTTCTTGTTAATTTATACATGAGTTTATTTTTAAACGATTCATTAAACTAAAAAATATTAATTTTATAAAAAAATTTGATATGGAAGAACAAACAAAAAAAACAGAAAAACCTGCTCCTTCACTAACTGGTGTTTATATAAGACATTTTAAATTAAAATTAGGTATTTCTTTTATACTTGGTGCAGCAGTGGCTATCCTGATTATTTTATCAATTTTGCCTGTTGGCAATGATAACCTTGATCTTGCTGAAAAAGATTTGCTCGGAACGATGTACAATGCAAATTCTGCTTCAAGCAGCAGCCAGTCGCTTAAAATAAATATTGAACAGGTAAATTCAGATATAACTGTTAGTAATCTTTCACAGGGTTACATTCAGGTTCTTGCCGAAATTTCTTCACCTGAAGTTATCAATATGAAATTTATTTTTAATAATAATAACTTTAAAGTTTACGGATTGAGACCAATTATCCAAAACAGTGAAAGCAGTATCGGTTCAAATTTTGGATCTGTAATTATATCAAATCGTGGTGAAAATAAATTTGTTTTTCTACTGAAAAGCGAAAACAGATTACAAGATAAAGTTGATATTAAAATTTTCTCAAACGAATTTTTAATTTATGAAAATTCAATAATGGTAAAAAATTAAAAGAACCAAATTAAATATAACCAATTAAAAATAATTCATCATGAAAAGAAGAGTAACATTAATAGCAGTAATAGTTTTTATCGTGGTTGGTATTATTGCAATTGCAATTTTTTACCCGAGTCCAAAAGAAAACCAAACAAAAGGATCAATATCCGCAGACTGTCCGGTTCATGTTTATCAGGTGGGCGAAATTTTTGAAATAGGATGCAGCGTGCCTCCCAGCGGTTCATGCAGCTTCTCCGACTCCAAAGGATGTATTTACCATGTTAACAATGTTGGTGATTCGGATATTTCGGAAGGTGATAATGTTATAGTTCTTGCCGAGATAATCGGTGGCGAAATTCAATATCTTGACGTGGGTATTCCGGAATAAAATCAATGTTTGATTTTATTAATTTTGTAATTGTTGGAAATTATAAATAACATGACTGTAAAAGAGCCAATTAGTGAATTTTTAGATTATCTGTATCAAAATAAAAGTGAGATGATCTTGGGTGATACGCTTAATCAATTGAAGCAATTTAAAAATGAAAATCATAATTAGTCTCTTACCCGTACTTATATTCCTGCTCTTACTTATTTACCTTGACAGTTTTAAACTAATTAAAAAACAAATAATTATTGCTTGTTTGTTATGGGGTATGTTAAGTGCCGGTTTTGCATACTTTGCCAATACATATTTACTCCAAAAAGTTTATTCGTTGAATATTCCCTTTTTATCGGATATGATTGCTCCTGTTATAGAAGAAACCCTAAAAATGCTTTTGCTGATATTTCTTATCAAAAAAAATAAGATTGGATTTATAATTGACGGTGCGATTTACGGTTTTGCCATAGGAGCCGGTTTTTCTATAATTGAAAATATTTTTTATCTCAGCAGCTTAACTTCAAATAATATTTTGTTGTGGATTGTCAGAGGGTTCGGTACTGCCATCATGCACGGAGGAACAATTTCAATTATGGCAATCATTGTTATGAATTCAATTAAGCGGGAAAAACACATTTTTAAAGCATTTATTCTGGGTTGGTTAATTGCTATAGCAATCCATTATCTTTTTAACCTGTTTATGTTTGTACCGGTTATTACAACATTAATAATATTGGTTATCTTACCACTAATTATGATGATTATTTTTGAGGCAAGCGAAAATTCTTTACGCACCTGGCTTGACATTGAATTTGATTCTGAAGTTAAATTGCTGAAAATGATAAAAAAAGGGAAATTCTCCGAAACAAAATCAGGGTCTTATCTTTTATCCATTAAACATCATTTTTCAAAGGTCATTGTTTTTGATATGCTTTCATATATATCATTGTATCTGGAATTATCAATTCGTGCAAAAAGCAATTTATTATTAAAAGAAACGGGCTTACCCGTTAAAAAAATCAGTGAACTTGACAGCCGGTTGAAAGAATTAAAGTCTTTACGGAAAAATATCGGTAAAACAGGTATAATGGCTGTTTCTCCAATTTTGAGAATGAGTAAAAAAAACCTTTGGAAATTAACAATGCTCG
>JAUWSB010000209.1 GCA_030610255.1 Bacteroidota bacterium | reverse complement strand
TAAAGCCCAAAATTGTGCAACTGGAACATCTTTTGGAACCGTAAGTTTATAGGTTTTATCTGCACGCAGTAAGTTCCCGTTGTTATCTCTTTTAGTTGTCATATAAATTTGACCTTGACCAACGACAGGATTAACCATTCCTTCCGTACTTGCTACTGCTTCATAGAACCAAACAGCTCTCTCATCAATTTCCACCTTAGTATCTGTAATTTGGGGTATTGTAAAGTCGAAACTTTTGTACCAGCTTGTGCCTTCCCAATAAACGTGAGCAAATCTTGGGTTAGTTTGCATGTTGCGCAACATTAATTCACCTAAAGAAGCACCTTCAATAAGTAATTTCTTTTGCCTTTCACTTGGAGCAAATTCTTTCCCTTTTTCAATTCCTAGCGGTTCTAACAAAGCCAACCAAGCTTTATCCTGCTCACGAACAGGTTCTTCATTTATTACCCTATGTAATGTTTTCCAATAATCCAATCCGCGATATGCTGTTCCACTCCATTCTTTATCTACATTTTCATTAAACGTACAGGATATCATTTCTTTACCAAAACGTCCCATTTTAATAGTATTCTTAAATTTTTGGGCTAATTCAGGACTCGGGTCTAATAATCTTAATCCAACGAATATGTTATTAGTAGGAGATTGGTAAACATATACACCTTCTGATTTATATTTTTCAATATTCTCCTCGGGACTTACAACAATATACCTTCCACCTTTACCTTGGTCTGGACCTGTTAGTCCTAAATCAGCTAGCGGACGCTGCCAAAAATCGAGTAATCCACCAGCAGTAGCTCCAGCAGGATAATCAATTACTAAAGCTCCTTCTGACAGGTTGCAAAATTGTAAAATATATGGTGTGGTTAGATTCGCTGTAACAATCCCTCTTTTTTCTTTAAGCGAAAGAAAAACACCAAATTGTCCTAGTTTTCCAGTCCCGTAATTTTTGTCTTGCTCTATTTGCCAGGTAGTCATACTTACCAAAGGAGTTGACCAAATATACGCTTGACTAGCACGCTGCAAATCCATAGCATCAAATAACTTCTGTGAGCCTTCATCTGTTATGTAATTATGCTGAAGTTCAATTTCTCCATATGGCGTACTAATAATTTCATCACCATAAAGTTTAGCTTCTTTAAGCTGTGTTGAATTTGAGTTGTCTTCAGTTTGACAACCAATAATAAGTAATGCAAAGATTACTCCCAGATATAAATTTATTTTCTTCATTTTGAATTATTTAATAGTTATTATTTAATATTCATGTGACTATATAAATGTTTGCCAACTTCGTAGTATATGTATTACATTTATTTACTATATATTGGTTAAATATATTCCCTCAATTTTTGAGGTGTATATGTAATCATTTATGAAGAATTATTAAAAAAAATCATCTAACGGACTATTTATTTCACCAAAACTTGATTGATGAGTTACTTTTGAATAAATTGAAATTCTATTCTTACAACTCTTTTTTAATCTCAATCAAAAAATTTTTCACTTTATTTAAAGATTTTACAATTTCAATATTTTTTATTGTATTATCTTTGTTTTTCTTTAGTTTTTCTTTTGCCCCCTGGAGTGTGTATCCTCTTTCTTTTACTAAATTATAAATAACATAAAAATTGTCAACATCTTGTTGTGTAAACAATCTGTTGCCCTTTTTATTTTTTTTCGGTTTAATAATATCAAATTCCTTTTCCCAAAAACGTATCAAAGAAGTGTTTACATTGAACATTTTTGCCACTTCGCCTATTGAATAATATAAACGTTCCATCTTTGTTTTATTAAGCTGTTAGGATAACACTTGATTGTCACGGGATGCTAATTCCAGAACTTTTTCAAATTCTGCGGGAGTAAAATCATTATAAAAGAAATTAACAGGGTTAATCTTTTTATTATTTTTAATTACTTCATAATGTATATGAGGTGCTTTTGATAATCCTGATGAACCGACATATCCGATTATTTCACCCCTTATAACTTTTTTATTTCTTTTAACAATTATTTCGTTCATGTGCCCGTAAAGTGTTTGGTAACCATACCCATGGTCAATAACAACGGCTTTTCCATAAGTACCTTTCCATCCGGCAGATTTAATAACACCGTTAGCTGTTGCATAGATGGGTGTGCCTCTTGGGGCTGATATATCCATTCCTGTGTGCATCCGCCTGTATTTTAAAATCGGATGGAATCTCATTCCGAAACCGGAAACTATTCTTCCCTTTCCTTTTTCAATAGGTTGGATAGCCGGAATGCAAACCATCATCTTTTCTTTATTTTTTGCCAGTTCAAATACTTCATCAAACGATTTTGACTGAACATACAACTGGCTTGTAATCATGTCTAATTTTTTTGCAGTTTCAATAATAATTTCCGAGTTTTTATATCCATCTAATTTTGCATACCTGTCAATACCGCCATAACCTGCTTTCCTGACAGAGCCTGCGATTGGCTCAGCTTCAAAAATAACCCTGTAAATATTATCATCCCTGTCCTGCATGTCTCCAATCAGAACTAATATATTGTCAAGCCTGTCATTCATTATCTGTAATTGTAATTTGTATTGCTCAATTTCTCTTTTCTGCATTTTTCCTTTAGGTGAATCAAAAAAATTATAGGCAATAAAAATCACTATTGCTGCAAAAACCAACCCGGTTGCCATAAATGACATTAATTTTAAAAACCTGATTTTTGTTGTAACAGTTAATTTTTCGTAGGATAATGATCTTGGGTTGTATATAAACTTTGTTTTAGGCATATAATTTTTCTAATAAAAAAATTAAATAAAGTATATTAAAATTCATATAGTTCAATGCAAAGTTAATTAAATAAACTAAATTTGCAATTACTAACTTATTAAAAAAAATTAACAATATTTTGTTAATATAATTCTAATGTTATATGAAATCTGCTCAGGTAAGGGAAACATTCCTGAATTTTTTTAAATCAAAGCAACACCGGATAGTGCCTTCAGCTCCAATGGTTTTAAAAAACGATCCTACACTAATGTTTACAAATGCAGGAATGAATCAGTTTAAAGATTTGTTTCTCGGTAATTCGAAAATAAAATATCCACGTATTACCAATACTCAAAAATGCCTGCGTGTTTCGGGTAAACATAACGACCTTGAAGAAGTTGGTCACGACACATACCATCACACAATGTTTGAAATGCTTGGCAACTGGTCATTTGGTGATCCTGCTAATAAAGCTGGCGGATATTTTAAAAAAGAAGCAATCGAATGGGCCTGGGAATTACTGACCAAAGTTTATAAAATTGACAAAAACATCTTATATGTTACTGTTTTTGAAGGTGATGAAACAGACAACTTACCTCCTGATAAAGAATCATATAATATCTGGAAAAAAATAATACCTGAAGACAGAATACTTTTCGGGTCAAAAAAAGACAATTTTTGGGAAATGGGAGAAACAGGTCCTTGCGGGCCATGCTCCGAAATTCATGTTGACCTTCGCATAGATTCTGAAAAAAAACAAATCAGTGGCTCGCAACTTATCAATAAAGACCATCCCCTTGTAATTGAAATATGGAATCTGGTATTTATTGAATTTAACAGAACATTAAACGGAAAACTTAATCCATTACCGGCCAAACATGTTGATACAGGTTTAGGATTTGAACGTCTTTCAATGG
>JAUWSB010000237.1 GCA_030610255.1 Bacteroidota bacterium | reverse complement strand
AGGCTTAAAATTCTTTACTATGTAAGCCAGTCCACCGCCCCGGCCGCATCCTACTTCCAAAATATCTTTGTTTTCGATATCAACTTCTGTGACCAAGTGATGATACAATTGTATGGAATACCGATTGTTTTCATCTTCTGATATTAAATCAACTTGCTGATTATCATCCGAATAACCATAATTCATAAACAATATTTCTGCATTTTTATCCCGGTTATTAACATACCAATACCAGGCTCTGAACATATATTCTCTTAAGTTTACTTTCATTTGGCGAATATATAAAAACAAAAGTTAGCATAAGCAAATAAAAATAAAAGAAAGCAAGTGTTTCTTAAAATGATATATTTTATGTAGATCCCTTTATCGCTTCGCTCATCGGGATGAATTCGACTAAACTTATTTAGTTCGGCTTCGCCTCCTAAATAAGTAGTCTCATTCACTTCCCAATACAAAACTTCCCAAAAATATTCCCAAGTATTTCATCGGTAGTTATTTCACCTGTAATTTCGCCCAAATAGTGCAGGGCATCTCTTATGTCTATTGAAATCAGGTCGGTGGGTAAGTTATCTTTAAATCCGTTTTTTATATTTGATAGAGCTTCTGAAGCTTTTGTCAGGGCATCATAATGACGTGTGTTGGTTACAATAGCTGTGTCCTGAAAATCATCAGTAATAATTGATTTTAAAAGACTTTCGGTGATAAGATTAATATTTTCTTTTCGTTTAGCAGATATAAATATGGTTTCAAGTTCAACAAGGTCTTTAAACCCATCGGGCATTTCTATCAGTTTATCAATTTTATTTCCAATCAGGATTAACCTTTTTTTGTCTTTTTTAATTTGATTTTTAAAATCTTCAATCACTTCTTTAATTTGATCAATAGTTGTGCTGCTGATATCAAAAACATATAATACTATTGAAGCAAGTTTTATCTTTTCATGGGTTCTTTCAATACCAATGGTTTCAATCTCATCCCTTCCGTCTCTTAGTCCGGCAGTATCAATAAATCTGAAAGAAACACCTTTAATAACTATAGTATCTTCAATTACGTCTCTTGTTGTGCCCGGTATTTCCGAAACAATTGCTTTTTCTTCATTAAGTAAAGCATTTAACAAGGTTGATTTACCAACATTCGGTTTTCCGATAATTGCAACAGGAATACCGTTTTTCATAACATTGCCTAATGAAAATGATTCAATCAGATTATTTATTTCCGATTTTAGTTTTGATAAAAGTTCAAGTAACTCGCTGCGGTCTGCAAATTCTACATCTTCTTCACCAAAATCAAGCTCTAATTCAATAAGTGATGAAAAATTTAAGAGTTGTTGTCGTAGTTCTTTTATCTTATCTGAAAATCCCCCTCTCATTTGTTTTAAAGCAAGACTATGAGAAGATTTGGATTGGGAAGCAATTAAATCTGCAACTGCTTCTGCCTGCGACAGGTCAAATTTCCCGTTAAGGAATGCACGTAAAGTAAATTCACCGGGTTCTGCAAAACGCACACCATTTTTTATTAAAAGTTCAATGATTTTTTGCTGAATATAATATGATCCGTGACAAGAAATTTCAACTGAATCTTCTCCGGTATATGAGTTTGGTTTTTTGAAAACGCTGACGAGTACTTCATCTAAAATGTTATCATTTTCATGTATAATACCAAAATGAATAGTATGTGTTTCTGCTTTTGATAATTTAAAATTGAGTTTTTTGGATTTAAAAATTTTATCACAAACACTAAAAGAATCCTGTCCTGATATACGAATAACGGCAATTGCACCTGTTCCCGGAGGAGTGGCCGGGGCACAAATTGTATCATTATTAAACAGATATGTTTTACCGTATGAATTCATTTTGATTCATTGTTTTTCAGAAACAAAATTAAGGAAATATTTTATAAATGAATTAAAAACATATTATCTTTGACAAATATATTGTTGGTAATTT
>JAUWSB010000163.1 GCA_030610255.1 Bacteroidota bacterium | reverse complement strand
TTGCAAGTTTGGGTCCGCAATAATAATCGCCTTTAATTCCAATTGAATCTGCCTTAAAAAAAGCAGAAATGGCTTTGTCGTAATCTTTATTTAGATAATAATAAAATCCAAGATTAATATAAGCATCCGCATCATTTGGATATAGATCTAACAATTCCAGTCCTAAATTGGAATTATTCGAATTTTTATCCTTTAACCATTCTTCTAGCGCTTTTTTTTGTATCTCTTCACCTTTACTTAATTTGGTATTGCAATTTATACCAGCAATTGCATTTTCTTCAAATTTTTCATCATTATTATGAAAAAGATGAAAAGTCGCCAGCTGATAATATGCCATAAAGAAATTTGAATCTTCTTTTATAGCCTGTTCATAGTAAGAAACAGCTTTTTCAAGCTCAACTACATCAAAAGCAATTTCATAACCATTCTGGTATAACTCCAATGCTTTTTCTGAATTTGTAGAAATAGTCATAAAATTGTTTGTCATATCCTGTTTGCAAGAAATAGATACAAACAAAACACTGAAAAGTAAGCCGATTTTGTAGATTACATGTGTTTTCATATTTATACTTTCCAGTTAGGAATTATGGTTAGTTATACTTCAAATGGGCGAAAACCAAATCTTTTTCCGCCATTCTTATTATTTCCTGGGTTGTTGCCTGTTTTTCATCTTTCGACATCATAGCAGAATACCCGACAATATCGGTAAACATGATGGCTGCGAGTTTGCGTTGTTCTGTTTGCATTGTTCTTATTTATTCCAGCCCCATTTTTCTTAAAATTTCCAAATATCTTGGATCTGATCTGATTATGTCAAGTAAGGGATATGTTTTAATTTCTGTCAATTCCAGATCATGATCATCATAAGCTTTTTCCATTAACCGAAACCCCTGATCCTCTTGGCTCAAACTGAAATAAAGCAATGACAAAAGGAAAGGAGATATATATTCAGATTCGGATTTTTTAAGAATTTCAGTTAAAACCTGGTTGGCTTTATTTGTTTCACCCATTAATGAGTAAGTAATTCCTGTCCATATGTCATTTTCCTGCTTTTTGAAAACAGCAAGAGCTTTATCGTACAATCCCTTGTATAAATAAGCCTGCCCAAGGTATGTATGCAAATCCTTTATTGAAAAAACATTCAGGACTTCTTCCGTAACTTTTATTACTTCATCATACTTGCGGTCAGTAATATATGCCATTCCAAGATTATTAATAGCTCCAGCGGATAATGGATCCAGGAGGCATCCTTTTTTCATTTCCTCTACTGCCTTTTCCAATTGACCAGTGTAAGTAAGGATCAAACCATATTGAACATGAAAATAGAAATGATTGGGATTTAATTTTATGGCATTTTTGTAATTGTCTTCAGCTGCTTTCCATTCCCAATTTATGAGATTTACAAAACCTAAAGAGGCATATGCCTCGGCAAGGTTGTTATCCAGTTCAAGGGCTTTTAATGCTGTTTTTTTAGCTTTGGGGTAAACATCCATGGAAGGAGGCGCATACCACAATAACATGCAATAGCTACTGGCTAAACCTGAATAGGCAAGAGCAAATGTTGAATCCTTCAGGATGGCTTGCTTAAAATAATATATTGCCTTAAGGATGTTAGGTTCAGTTTTCTGCCTAAGGCTTTGTCCTTTCAAATATAATCTATATGCTTCAAAGTTTTCCGTTGGTTCTTTTTCAATTTGTCCTATCTCTTCAGGTGAAAGCACAGTCTGTAACTGCCTGGCTACTTGTTTAGCAATTTCATCCTGAATATAGAATATATCCTTCCATTCTCCATCATATTCCTCTCCCCATAAATGATCCTCATTATTTGCCCGAATAAATTGGACACGTATGCTTAAATTATTATTGTGTCGCTGAATACCTCCTTCAATTATATAGTTCACACCAAGTTCCTCTGCTATTAAAGGAATAGGTTTGGGATTATCTTTATATTGCAACGTAGAAGTGAGTGATAAAACACGAATTTCTTTAATATTTATTAATTGCATAATGATCTCATCTGCAATAGCATCACCTAAATAAGAATATTCTTCATCCTGGCTCCAATTTTTTAAGGGAAGAACCGCAATGGACTTCTCTAACATAGTGATATCTTTTTGATTTTTACGATCGTATACTTTATTAAAAACAATCAGAGCAATTATTATCGCAATTCCTATGAGAATAATAGCAGAAATAACTATGATCAACTTTGGTTTAATTTTCTCCTGTTTTTTATGTTTCGGTTTTGAAAGAACTGTTTCCTGTTGTCTGGTGATAACAGAATAGATTTTAACCGGATGACTGATGTTCTTAAATTGTTTTTCTCCAATAAATTTAGTTTTAATATCCGTTTTGTTTTTGATATCTTCATAAACCCTACCTGAGAGATAAATCCCACCGGGCCCACTAGCTGCTTCTATTCTGGAGGCTATATTTACCCCATCACCAAAAACATCATTTTCCTTCAGTATGATATCCCCGATATGAATACCAATACGGATCATCAGGGAAGGTTCCTTACAGCATGCTTTTTGAATCTCTATTGCACAACTGACAGCATCGAATGAACTTTGAAAAATGGACATGTTGCCATCGCCAATTTCCTTAATATACTCCCCATTGAACTTTGCTATAGCAGATTTATGAATTTTCCTGTTTTTCTCAAGAATATGCATTGCCTGCTTTTCATCTTTCGACATCAAAGCGGAATAACCGACAATGTCGGTAAACATGATAGCGGCGAGTTTGCGCAATTGGGTCATTTTTTTTTGCTATACAGAGAAAACCAACCTATTTAATAATTAATATTTATTCTAACCTTTAAAACTTAGTATTAATATACAAAGATAATAATAAATTTTTATTTTTAATTAATTTATACCGAAGCTTGTTCGGATGCAGGTTAATGAATTTTTCGGATAAAGCTCAAATAGTTATGTCATCATCAAAAATTGAATCTTTAAAATATATTTTCAAAAATTCTTCTCATTAAGCCGTATGATTAGTTAAATATTTTAATTTTGTGATTTAAAAAATTATAGCATTATTATTATGTCAAAGATAAGAGTAGCAATTAATGGTTTCGGAAGAATAGGCAGAATAACTTTCAGGCAATTAATAAAGAATGATAAAATGGAATTAATTGCCGTTAATGATCTTACCAACCCGAAGACCCTCGCACATTTATTAAAATATGATTCAATTCATGGTCAATTTGACGGGGAAGTTAAATTTGAAAAAAATAAGCTGATTGTAAACGGGAAAACAATTAAAGTCCTTTCTGAAAAGAATCCTTCATATTTACCATGGAAAGATTTGGATATAGATGTAGTAATTGAGTCAACAGGAAAATTTGTAACTAAAAGCAAAGCGATAAAACATATTGAAGAGGCGGGAGCGAAAAAAGTTATTATTTCGGCACCTGCCAAAGGGCAAAGCAATGGAGTTAAATATGTGGTTTTAGGTGTGAATGATGATATAATTGATAAAGATGATGTGATAATTTCCAACTCATCCTGTACCACAAATAACGTAGCTCCTTTGATAATGATTTTGGATGAATTATGGGGAGTTGAAAAAGGATTCATCACAACGGTTCATTCATATACCAAAGACCAGAATTTATTAGATGCTCCGCACACTGATTTACGAAGGGGACGAGCAGCAGCATATTCAATTGTTCCTACAACCACAGGTGCTGCTAAAGCAGCCACAAGGATTTTCCCGCATTTAAGAAGGAAACTCGGTGGTGCCGGTATACGCGTTCCTGTTCCAAACGCTTCTTTAACCGACCTCACTTGTACTTTGAAAAAATCTACCAGTATTGAAGAAATTAATGCTGCTTTTAAAGAAGCTGCTGAAGGCAGACTGAAAGGAATTTTGCAATACACCGAAGACCCAATCGTTTCAATTGATATTATCGGCAATACACATTCCGCTGTTTTTGATGCAGGATTGACAGCAGTTTTAGGCGAGAAAAACAAGCTGGTTAAAATAATTGCATGGTATGATAATGAAATGGGCTATGCCTCCCGTTTAGTTGAATTGATTGAGAAGTTTGTATAATTAATAAGTTTTAGTCATATTTTCAGGAATAACAAGAACATAATTTGCAATATTCAGATATTCATCGGATAACTCATCAATTTCTTTTTGTTCAACCGAAGCAATTGTAAGAATTTTCATATCAGGGTTTTCTTGTTTCAAGTACCATACAATTCCCTCAAAATCATTTGAATGATATGTCCCGTTATAATGAACAAACAATGTCCCTTCCGACCGGTTTTCTAAAATAAAATGTGCCATGGTTGCATCTTTAATTGCTTGAGCTTTCGGAAGATTGGTATTAACATGTCCCATACTGCCCATCATTTTCAACATATTTTTATAACAATTAAGTTCAGGATCATACTTTACAGGGAGAGGTGCAATTAAAACTTTTGCTTCCTGGTTCAAACTATCCAATCCTTCAAAACCCTTTTTATGAACAACGGCTGCATATCTGCGAGGGATATTTGTTGCAATAAAACCCAAATTGTTTTCTTTGGCAAATTCAACCAGCGGTTTATAATCCGTTTTATAATTGGGCCATAATTTGGCTTCATTTTCAAAATTTTTTGTTTTTATTAATTCATCCAGATATTCATCAAGAATTAACTGATTGTCGGTTTCAAACATTTCTGCACCCATTACAAGTAATTCCCCTTTCTTTTCAAAAATGTCGTTTGTCAATTCCAGTTGCAGCCAATGACAAATCGGATTATTGTGCATTTCACCGAAAAACACAACATCGGATTCTAAGGCATCCTTTAATATTGTTTTATATTTTACCTGTTTTCCTTCCGAATTAAATAATTTGTAAGCAGGTTTGTCGTTTTTCATCGCTACTGTAAGAGCGAAAACTGATAATAATAGAAAGATTTTTGTTTTCATAAATTTATATATTTATTTCTTCAATTCATCTGCATGAAACATCATCGGCAAAATATCTTTTACACTTTTTATGATACGAATTTTACCTGTATTCCCTTTTAAAATAATACGGATTTCCGATTTTTGTTTGTATTCATATTCAGCTAAGACCTGACGACAGGCACCACACGGCGTTACCGGATGATTAATCATAAAATTCTTTGCCTTTGCTGAAACCGCTATTGATTTGATTTTTACATCAGGATACTGCGATGAAGCATAAAACACGGCAACACGTTCTGCACATATACCTGATGGATAGGCAACATTTTCCTGATTGTTTCCTGTTATTATTTTGCCATTCTCAAGCAAAACAGCCGCCCCGACATAATACTGTGAATATGGAGCATAAGCTGTATTGACCATTTTGCAGGCAGTATCAAGTATGGTTTTATCTTCAGGATTTAACTCTTCTATTGAATCGTATTCTTCAAAAGAAATTTTTAAGTCAA
>JAUWSB010000088.1 GCA_030610255.1 Bacteroidota bacterium | reverse complement strand
CACAATGCCAAAGCAAAACAAATTAATGATTCTAAGCTGAGCCGGTTAAAAGGGAAAACCCATACTTTCGAAGCAGAAGTTTCCGGTAATTTCCCGGAATACACATATCCCACTGATTTTGAACTAAAGCTAAAAGCTGGAGCACAGGTAATGTTTGTAAAAAATGATCCTAATCCCGCTAAGGAATTTTATAATGGGAAAATAGGAACTATTATTAAAATTGATAATGATATTGTGGAGGTGAATTGCGAAGGTGATGAGGAATCCATAAATGTTGTGCCTGTGGAATGGCAAAAAATGAAGTATGTACTTGACGAAGAGACCAAAGAAATTAAAGAAACCGTTGAAGGTACTTTTACACAATATCCACTAAAACTTGCCTGGGCAATTACCATACATAAAAGCCAGGGATTGACTTTTGAGAAAGCCATTATTGATGCACAGGCTGCCTTTGCACACGGACAGGTTTATGTGGCACTTAGTCGCTGCAAATCACTGGAAGGTCTCATATTGAGTACACCCATTGGAGCACAAAGTGTAAAACACGACAGAACCGTTGAAAGTTTCACGAAGCATTGTGAAGAAAACCAACCTGACAGGGCAGAACTTGAAACATCAAAAAAAGCTTATCAACAACAATTGCTAACCAACCTTTTTGATTTTAACACTTTACAAAAATTTATCTTTTATTCCATTAAATTATTAAATGAATATTCTGGTAGTTTACATGGAAACCTAAGGGTTATTTTTATAGAAATGAACAAAAAGGTAAAAGAAGAGATAGTAGATGTATCAGGAAAATTTCGTAACCAGCTTCTGAATTCGCTTTCAAAAGAGATTGATATGGAAAAAGATGCCACTTTACAAGACAGAATACAAAAAGCCGGCGTTTATTTTTCTGGAAAAATTAAAAAATTGGTCGCAGACAAGATAGAGAATATTACGATAGAAACAGACAATAAAGCAGCACGTAAATCAGTGAAAGATGTGGTTAATAAATTACTAAAAGAGTCATTATTCAAATCATCCTGTTTACAGGCTTGTCAAAAAGGTTTTATTGTAAAAGATTATATGGAGGCAAGAGCCAAAGCTTCTCTTGATGATCATGCCTTTAAACCTGTCCGGAAAAAATCATCTGAAACGGTCAGCACCGACATTACACACCCTGATTTTTACAAGCGTCTTAAAGCTTGGCGGGATGCCAAAGCTGAGGAACTGGATTGGGATGTTTACATGGTTTTACAGCTGAAAACCATGAGAGAGTTGAGTGCAAAACTACCTGCTACCAAACAGGGGTTAAAAGCAATTAATGGGCTGGGGAAAAAGAAAATGGAAATGTTCGGTATAGATCTGCTTGAAATGATAATTTTATATTGCAAAGAAAATAATATTGAATACAATACTTACGAAGAACCCGAAATCTCTATTGAAGTCCCAAAGAAAAGCAGCAAACAAATTAGCTTTGAACTGTGGAAAGCCGGAAAAACCACAGAAAATATTGCCAAAGAAAGACATTTTGCCACATCTACCATTGAAGGGCATCTTGCATATTTTGTAGGCACGGGAGATATATCTGTTCATAAAATAGTAAGTGCTGAAAAAGTAAAACTCATATCAAATTTTTTTCAAAAGCAAAAAACCACCTTATTAAGTGATGCAAAAATAGCTCTCGGCGAAGATGTTTCATATGGTGAGTTAAGTTTAGTTTTAGAACATTTGAGGTTTAAAGGTGAGATAAAGGATTAGTATCTTTAACAGAAGAAAATATAGATAGAAAGCCACGAATGCACGAATTAAAAACGAATCAACCTTATCCTTCAAATTCAATCATTACAGTATCATTAATTCCTAATCCTAACAAGCCGCTTGCATTACCTTGGTTGATAGCAATTTCCAAATGACCATTTGAACCAAAAATAGCTACGATCTCTCCTACAGGAACATCATTGTATGATTTATGGATTTTATTTATGCTTTCGCCACGGAACAAAACTGAGAATTTTCCGCCTTTACCAATTTTCTTAAACAACTGTTCGGTTATATTTGTAATTACATTTTCAAAAGAATCAATGTAAATTATAATACCTTTAATAATATTTTTTTCAACTGCAGGTTTGAATAATATTTTTTCATTTACTTTTTTTCTTTCAACGCCCAAATCTTCAATTTTTTTGCCCTCTGCAAGATGTATTGCAGCTTTAACAAACCTGTCGCGTGTAGAAAATGTAAAATAATCCGAATCCTGCATAATGTTTAATTCAATAATTTTTTGGGGTGGTTTGTCAAATATCATTGAAAAAATTCCATTATCAGTGCCAATAAAATAATGATCATCAATAAAGACAACAGTATGAGGATTTTTATCAGATTCTTCGGTATTCACACCGATAATATGAATAGTGCCTTTGGGAAAATTCTTATAACAATTCTTCAGAATAAAAGCTGCTTGTTCAATATTGAAAGGGGCAACCTG
This sequence comes from Bacteroidota bacterium, assembly GCA_030610255.1. Taxonomy (GTDB): domain Bacteria; phylum Bacteroidota; class Bacteroidia; order Bacteroidales; family JADFUO01; genus JADFUO01. The sequence continues at coordinate 7,432 of JAUWSB010000088.1, read as the reverse complement.
ATGTGAAATATCTATAATTTTTACATCAGGAAGCAAACTTAAAATACTTCCCTTTACTGCTCCTATATAATGATCACTGTGTCCCCAGTCGCTTGTTAAAGTAATTATTTGCATATATAATGAGTAATAAAAAATTAATTTAATTTTGCAGTATTCAAAATTACAAATAATATTAATAGATATAATTTTTTATGAGCGAAAAAATCATTAGTATTGAATCATACAACCCAGTTGAAATTTTTGGAGTAAATGACACAAATCTTGAACTGTTTAAAAAATTCTTTCCTAAACTTAAAATAATTGCCAGAGGTGATATGATCAAAATTATTGGTGATGAAAAACAGGTAAATAATTTTGATAAAAAATTTTCGCTACTTCTTTTGGTTTATGACAAATTTGGGAAAATATCTGAAAATGACATTCTACAATTGATGGAATCTGAAGAAAACCACTTTCTTACAAATACCGAAAAAAACAATGATATTCTTGTTCATGGCAGGAACGGCTTACTGGTTAAAGCCAGGACAGTAAACCAACGTAAGATGGTTGAAAGTTGCAATAAGAACGACCTGATAATTGCAATTGGTCCGGCTGGAACCGGAAAAACATATACTGCCGTTGCCCTGGCTGTACAGGCATTAAAAAATAAACAAGTCAAACGGATTGTTCTGACCCGACCGGCAGTTGAAGCAGGTGAAAATCTTGGCTTTTTACCGGGTGATCTTAAGGATAAATTAGACCCTTATCTGCAACCTTTGTATGACGCTTTGCGCGACATGCTTTCTACTCAAAAACTATTATCATATTTGGAAGACGGTACCATTGAAATTGCTCCGCTGGCATTTATGAGAGGAAGGACTCTTGACAATGTGTTTGCAATTTTGGATGAAGCCCAAAATGCTACTCAAAACCAATTAAAAATGTTCCTTACCAGAATGGGACGTTCAGCAAAATTTATCGTTACAGGAGATATTACTCAAATTGACCTGCCACAAAATCAAAACTCAGGGCTGATTCATGCAAAAACAATTTTAAAAAATATTCCAGGAATAAGCTTTATTTTCCTTGACGAAAGAGATATTATCAGGCACAGATTAGTGACAAAAATTATTAAAGCTTATCAGGGAAATAAATAATTTAATAAGTGTAATTATGAAAAATGCAATAACAAAAACAAACTTTAACTTTCCAGGACAAAAAAATTTGTATAAAGGTAAAGTAAGAGACGTTTATAATATCAATGAAGAATTACTGGTAATGATAGCCACGGACCGCATTTCGGCCTTTGATGTTGTCTTACCAAAAGGAATACCATATAAAGGACAGGTTCTGAACCAGATAGCTGCAAAATTCCTGGATGCAACCAAAGACATTGTTCCAAACTGGAAAATTGCTGTTCCTGATCCGATGGTTACTGTCGGGAGACTTTGTGAGCCTTTCAAGGTTGAAATGGTTATACGTGGTTATTTGTCAGGGCATGCATGGCGCGAATACAAGCAGGGTATAAGGACAATATGTAGTATGCCAATGCCGGATGGAATGAAAGAAAATGACAAGTTTCCCGAACCTATCATTACTCCTACAACTAAAGCTGACATAGGTCATGATGAGGATATTTCAAAGAGGGAAATTGTTGAAAGTCATTTGGTTTGCGGTATGGATTATATGATACTTGAACAATACACAAATGAACTATTTGAGAGAGGTAAAGAAATTGCAGAAAAAATGGGTTTGATATTGGTTGACACTAAATATGAATTTGGTAAAGTTGGTGACAAAATTTATCTGATTGATGAAATTCATACACCGGATTCATCAAGATATTTTTATAAAGAAGGCTATGAAGAACGGCAGGCAAAAGGTGAACCTCAAAAGCAACTTTCAAAAGAATTTGTAAGAGAGTGGTTAATGGAAAACGGCTTTCAGGGTAAAGAAGGGCAGCAGATACCCGAGATGACAGATGAATTTATCAACCTTGTTTCAGACAGATACATTGAATTATATGAAAATATTACAGGTGATGAGTTTGAAAAATCTGATGTAACAAATGTTTTGTCAAGGGTTGAAAATAACATTCTTGAATTTCTCTCCAAATACAAATCATCAAACAAATAATTTTAAAAATATGATACCTTTCTCTCCGCCACGCATGGATCAAAAAATTATTAAAGAAGTAATTGATACTCTGAAGTCAGGGTGGATTACTACAGGTCCGAAAACAAAGTTGTTTGAAAAAAATATCACAGAATATGCCGGACATAAGAAAACTTTATGCGTAAGCTCAGGTTCTGCCGGATTGGAATTAATGCTAAGATGGTTCGGTGTAGGTGAAGGAGATGAAGTTATCTTGCCTGCATATACATATTCGGCAACCGCAAATGTAATTATTCATTGCGGGGCAAAGCCGGTATTTGTGGATATTAATAAAAATGATTTTAATATTTCCGTTAAGGAAATTGAAAAAGCAATTACTAACAAAACAAAAGTTATTATGCCTGTTGACCTTGCAGGATTTCCATGCGATTATAACGAAATTAATACTTTGGTCAGAAAAGATAAGATAATTAAAAAATTCCATCCGAAAACCAAAGAACAGGAAAAGTTAGGAAGGATAATAATTTTAGCTGATGCTGCACATTCAATTGGAGCTGAATATTATGGGAAAAAAACAGGAAACTTAACCGACATCACCGTGTTTTCATTTCATGCAGTAAAAAACCTTACTACTGCCGAAGGAGGCGCTGTTTGTTTAAATTTACCCGAACCTTTTAACAATCAAAAAGTTTATGATTATCTTAATATAAAATCTCTTCACGGACAAACCAAAGATGCATTAGCCAAAGTTGAAGTCGGTAACTGGAGATATGACATTATTGAAGCGGGTTATAAATACAATATGACCGATATCCAGGCTTCTATGGGATTGGTTGAACTGTCTCGTTATGATGAAGATATGCTTGTAAAAAGAAAAAATATTTTTGATGATTATTCAGTAGCATTTTCAAAATTTAACCGGGCACAACTACCAGTTTATAAAACAGAAAACAAAATCTCATCATACCATGTTTATCTTTTAAGAATTAAAAATATCAACGAAAGGCAAAGAGATAAAATCATACAATTAATTTTCGAAAAAGGTGTTTCGGTGAACGTTCATTTTATTCCGTTACCTATGATGATCTACTATAAAAATCTTGGATATGATATAAATAATTATCCTGTTTCTTTCGACAATTATTCAAGAGAGATCAGTTTACCTGTTTATTATGACTTGACAAAAAAAAATGTTAAAAAAATAATTAATGCAGTTATAAAATCTGTAGAAGAAGTATTTTCACAGATATCTGAAAAATAAAACAAATATGCTAAAAAGACTGTTTGATTTTTTTTTCTCTTTAATCGGATTAATAATATTATCACCTTTGTTTTTTATTATTTCTATCCTGATAATTATTGATTCAAAAGGAGGTATTTTTTATGAGCAAAAAAGAGTTGGGAAAAATAACAGGGATTTTTCTTTAATCAAGTTCAGAACCATGAAAACCGGTGCCGACATGCAGGGTTTGCTTACTGTTGGAAGTAAAGACAGCAGAGTAACAAAGACCGGATATTTCTTAAGAAAACACAAGTTGGATGAGCTGCCACAATTAATAAATATTTTAAAAGGAGATATGAGTTTTGTGGGTCCAAGACCAGAAGTCAGGAAATATGTTGAGCTTTATGATGAAAGACAAAAACAGGTTTTAAAAGTAAAACCCGGACTTACCGATTATGCTTCTTTAGAATATATTAATGAAAGTGAAATTTTAAGCAAGGCAGCCAATCCCGAAAAAGTCTATATTGAAAAAATTATGCCAGCCAAGCTTGAACTCAATTTAAATTACATTAATGAATCCGGTATAAAGACTGATATGAAAATTATTTATAAAACCTTGAGAAAAATATTATTTATCAAAAGCTTTTCTCAATTTTTTCAGCTCGTATATTTTATCTTGATGACCAAGTTTTTCATAGGAAGTTAGCAGTTCATTTATAAATCGTTTAGCTATTGTAATATTATCGCAAGGATTAAAATATTTTTTATCGGGTTTTAAACTTAATTGTTTTAAAAATAATTCTATTTCCTTTCGGGTAAAAACAGCACCCTTATTATATGGATTGATATAAAATAAAACCTCATCTTTTTTTACCACTATGAATTTTTCATTCTTGATCTCATCAGAATAAGCAAGAATAAAATGTTTGGGAAGATTTACGCCATAAACCGGTATTTTCAAACTTTGGGCAATAATAATATAGAGCATTCCAAGTGAGATTGGATTACCCTTTTTTGATTCAAGTAAATTATTTATGAAAAATTTTTCAGGAGTATAAATATTACTTTTATGGCTTGTAAATTTATGAATATCAAAAAGAATATGATTTATAACTTTAATTTTTTCTAATGCTGTAAGATAATTATTAAGTTCAAGCCAAATATCCTGGATGATTTGTGAAATTTGCTTGGTAATCTTATCCTTGTCAAGATCAGGATATTGATACTGTGACAGCAAAATAAATCCATGTAAAAGGTCTTTATAATTATTTTGAGACCATTTTTTTAACTCAACAAATAAATTATCAAATTGAATTTCATGAATAATATTTTCAATTCTTTGTTGAATCAAGTTGTCAAATGAATTCTCCCATGCGTTTTCAAGAGAAGGAACTGCATCAATACCATAAGTAAATATCTTTTCCTTAATTTGATCAAACATTCTGTTATCAGGCTCATCCAGCAAGCTGATCAAAGCACCCAATTCTTTATCTTTTTGTTCTTTATTCATTATATTATTTAGAATACTTTATAAGTATCAAATTGTTACAAAGATAATAAAAATATTTATTCAGCTTATGTTGGGTTAGCTGGTAAGCGGTTTTGAAATTAATAACCTACAGGCGATTTTACTGGATTAAACAGTTTTAAATTAATGTAAGCCGGTAAACAGTAAATAACCGCTAACCAGCTTCTATTTTACAAAATTAATTATTTATTACTTAGCTGATAAGCGGTTTGAAATTTCTAATCTCATGTCAATCTTTCCAACAACAATTCAGTCAGTTTTTTAACAGGTTTTTTATAATTTTTGCTGTATTTTTCATTTACTCTGTTTGCAATTATTGCACAAACAGTAATTATATTATGTCCTAATAATTTTCCAAGCCCATACAAAGCAGAGGTTTCCATCTCAAAGTTGATAATTCTTTCGTTATTAAAACTAAATGATTCAATTTTTTTATTCAGGTCTGGGTATTGAAGATCAAGTCTGAGTATACGACCTTGTGGTCCGTAAAAGCCCGGAGCCGTAACTGTAATTCCTTTTATCATTCCCTTGCCGATTTTTTCTGCTAAATTTTCTGAGCATTTAACAACATAAGGTTTGGGTAATTTATCCGACCAATGAGTATGTTTTATAAAAGCATTCATCATATCATTTTCCAGAATATCTTTTTTAATCCGGTAAAAATTTAAAAGTCCGTCAAGTCCCAACCCATAAGTTGATAATCCGAATGAATCAATCGGAATGTCAGGTTGGATGGCACCTGAAGTTCCCAATCTGATAATATTCAAAGAAGTATGCACTGGTTTTTTAATCCTTTTTTTCAAATCAATGTTTACCAAGGCATCCAGTTCATTTAAAACAATATCAATATTATCAGGTCCCATACCTGATGAAATAACCGTTAATCGCTTTTTATTAAGATAACCGGTGTGTGTAATAATTTCTCGGTTCTGATTTTTAAATTCTATTTTATCAAAATGTTTTGAGATTTTCTGAACTCTTTGAGGGTCCCCTACAACAATTATTGTCCGGGCAATATCCTCGGGTTTGAGATTCAAATGATAAATTGTACCGTCAGGATTTATTATTAACTGAGATTCTTTTAATTTTTCCATCAAATTTTTTTTAAAAATGCAAATTTAAGAAAATAGTTTATACTTTTGTCTTTATACTTTCGACCAACGGGAGTCCGTATGGATGTCTTTTATCTTTGTGCTATGATTGCAGAAATTATTTCAATTGGTGATGAATTATTAATCGGTCAGGTTGTTAACACAAATGCCTCATGGATAGCCGAACAATTAAATCTTACAGGGATTGAAGTTCAGCAAATCACCACAATTCCAGATAAAAAAGAACATATCCTTAAAATCCTTGACCGGGCATATTCAAGGTCAGATATTATATTGATAACAGGTGGCTTAGGACCAACAAAGGATGATATAACAAAACAAACACTTTGCGAATTTTTCAATACTTCTTTGGTTTTTAATAACGAAGCTTACGAACAAATACATGAATTATTTAAAGCGAGAGGATTTAAAGTAACCGAACTGAACAGGAAACAAGCTGAACTGCCTGCAAATTGTATTCCGTTGAAAAACAAAAATGGAACAGCGCCGGGAATGTGGTTCAATAAAGATGGGAAAATATTTGTTTCAATGCCAGGTGTTCCTTTTGAAATGAAACCTATGATAACCGAACAAGTAATTCCAAGACTCAGAAAATTTTATAATACAGGTTTTATTCTCCATAAAACTATTTTAACTCAAGGCATTGGCGAATCATTTTTAACTGAAATAATTGCTGACTGGGAGAAAAACCTGCCTGAAAATTTCAGTCTTGCATACCTGCCACAGCCAGGCATTGTTCGATTAAGGATAACAGCCAAAGGGAACAATAAAGAAAATTTAATACAGGAAATTAATTCTTTTTCCGGAAAATTGCAGGAAATTATCCCTGATTTAATTTTCGGATATGAAGGAGATACTCTTGAAGAAATTACCGGGAAATTATTAAAAGACAAAAATCAAACTCTGTCAACTGCCGAAAGCTGCACAGGAGGATACATTTCTCATCTTATTACAAGTGTTCCGGGAAGTTCAAATTATTATATAGGTTCGGTAATTGCCTATTCAAACCAAATTAAAGAAAGTTTACTTGGTGTAAAAAATAAAACTTTAATTGATAATGGTGCGGTTAGCAAGCAAGTAATTACTGAAATGGCATTGGGAGTTCAACAAAAATTCAAAACCGATTATGCTATTGCAACATCCGGTATTGCAGGACCTGATGGCGGAACCGAAAAAAAACCTGTGGGAACAACCTGGATTGCTATTGCAACTCCCGGTAAAAAAGTAATTGCAAAAAAATATTTATTCGGCGAACACCGTGGAAGGAATATTCGCAAAGCAGCTTTAACCGCCCTGAATATGTTGAGGAAGGAGTTGATTACTTAATTTGTTTATTGATTAAGGTCAATTTTCAATAACCAGCCATATTGACACTTCAACTTAAACCCATCTGCCTATTTGTCAGTTGATTAGTATGATTTTAAGTACATTCTCAATTGGTACAGAAATTGACATTTCAATTCCAGAAAAATTAAT
>JAUWSB010000035.1 GCA_030610255.1 Bacteroidota bacterium | reverse complement strand
GTTGCTGCTATTCTTATAATAACAAATTCAAAATCTACATTAAGAAAAGATATTAGTGATTTTACATTACAGGATACTTCAATAGTTACAAAAATTTTCATGGCAGATAAAAATAATAATCAGGTTACTCTTGAAAAAACAGAAGATGGGTCATGGAAATTGAACAACACATATAAAGCCAATAAAAAAATTGTGGAATCGCTGTTAAAAACAATGCAGGATATTGAGGTCAGGTCTCCTGTTTCCAAAGCTGCTCATAATAGTGTAATTACAAGAATGGCTGCAATTGCAGTAAAAGTTGAAATTTATCAAATGGATTATCGCATAAATCTTTTTGGTATAATTAAATTGTTCCCTCATGAAAAATTAACCAAAACTTATTATGTTGGCGATGCCACACCAGATAATCTCGGTACTTTCATGTTGATGGAAAATTCAACAGAGCCTTATGTTATTCATATTCCGCGATTTCGTGGCTATGTGTCACCGCGTTATTCACCAATTGAAGATAACTGGAGAGACCATACTGTTTTTGACCAAAATATTTCTGATATTAAATCAGTAACTCTTGAGTTTATTGATGACCCTGGTTGGTCGTATAATATTACAAATATTGGTAATGACAATTTTACATTAACAGGTTTACAGGAAAATAAAATTATTGAAGATTATGATACTTTAAAATTATTGAATTTTCTTGCTTCTTTTGATAATATTAAATTTGAAGCTTTGTTGTCAAATACACTTGAAAAATCTTATATTGATTCGGTTACTTCAACCACACCTGTTCATATCATAACCATGGTTGATAAATCGGGAGATACTATCATTGTTAAAACTTTTCATAAAAAGGGATTTTTGGATTTGTTTGCTGATGATGGTGTATCGCTTGAACCCTTTGATTTAGACAGGTTATATGCTTTAGTTAATGATGAAAAGGATATTGTATTAATTCAATATTATGTATTTGATAAAATTTTAAGACCACTTATTTATTTTGAAAAAGAATAATTAGTGTGCATATAATTCAAGAACTTATGGATAATAATATTCAGACTAAAATATACAAGCACACGAATTATGATGATTTGGGGCGTTTTATTTCCTACTATCAGCAGGTTAAATTTATTACTGATTTAAATCCTGACAATGTTTTAGAAATAGGAATAGGAAATAAAATGCTTGTGAATTACTTGAAAGAGCATAATCTGCCGATTCAAACCTGTGACATTGATAAGAATCTTGATCCTGATTTTTTGGGAGATATTCGTGATTTACCTGTAGAAAGTGAGTCGTTTGAAGTAGTTTGTGCATTTCAGATACTTGAACATATTCCTTTTGATGAAGTTGGAAAAGCTTTGGATGAATTATCAAGAGTTTCAAAAAAGTATGTTATTATTTCAGTGCCTTACACAGCTATTCATTTCGAATTGATTATCCGTTCTACGATCACTTACCGCTTATTCAAAAAACATAAGATTTCATTATTTTTTGCACTCGAAAAATTTTCAAGGTTTTGGGAGTATAATGGGCAACATTATTGGGAAATGGGGAAAAGAAATTACCCTAGAAAAAAGGTTAGGGATTTATTAAAGAGCAAATTCAGAATTATAAGGGAAAAGCGTATAGATTTGGGTTACCAGTATTTTTTTATTTTGCAGAAGAAATAAACAACTTTAAATAAAACGTGTTATCAATCCGGTGTATAATAACATAAGCCGTATTGATGAAATTAAGTATTTTTGCCATTAAATGGCTGAAGTGTTTTATGATAAAAAGAATGCTCAAAAATGAATTTGTGAAAAATGTCCTGACCTTAATGGTAGGAACCGGTTTTGCACAAATCATACCTTTACTTGCAGCTCCCTTTATTACGCGGTTGTTTACCCCTGCAGAAATAGGTGTTTTTGCATTTTATTTCAGCATAGTTATAATAGTTGGAAATGTTGCAGCAGGTCGCTATGAAACCTCTATTGCAATTGCAAAAACCGACGAAGATGCCCTAAACCTTGTCGCACTATCTATTGCATTAAGCTTTTTAGTTTCAGTTATTAGCTTTATTGTTTTATTCGTGATACATTGGAATTATTCACTTTTTGATGGAGCAATATCTGAATATTGGGCTTTTGCTATACCTCTGCTAATATGGATTTTTTCTTCTTATAAAAGCCTGAGTTATCTCGCTATTAGAAACAAAAAGTTTAGATATATTTCTTTATCCTCTATATTTGAATCGTCCTTCAGGGCGGGAACCAGTATTTTGTTTGGTTTTCTGAGTTTTGGTTCAGTAGGGTTAATTTTGGGTGGTATGTTTGGTAAAACATCATCCTTACTTGTTTTATTAAAAAGCACAAAAAAATATTTAAGAAGTTTTAAGGATGAGGTAAATTATTCAAAAATGGCTTTGTTAGCACGACGGTTTAATAAATTTCCGAAATTTGATTTGCCTGCAACATTATTTCATACTGTTGGCGATCAGGGAGTAGTTATTTTGATTATAAAGCTGTTTAGTGAAAAAACCGCCGGATTGTTTTCTTATACCGAAAGAATACTAATTACTCCTGTTTCTGTTTTTTCCAGTTCGTTTGCCCAGGTTTTCCTCCAAAAAATTTCTAAGAAATACCATGAAGATGAATTAGGGTTTAAGCATCTGGTATCTGCCACTTTTAATCGTTTTGTATGGTATAGTATTTTACCATTTGCTGTTTTCACCTATTCTTCAAAATTTTTAGTTCCAATTATTTTTGGCCCCAATTGGGTTGAACTGTACAAGTATATTTGGGTACTGTCACCTTATATTTTTTTGGTAATGGCCAATGCTCCTCTCGGGGAAATATTATACATTATTGGAAAACAGGAAAAACTACTGGTATTAAAAGTTGTTTTTCTTGTCCTTAGGTTTTCGTCTCTTATCATTGCGTATTTTTTAGATTTTACTCCATTAATGAGTATCTTTCTGTTTTCAATTGCATCAGTTATTTCTTATGAGATAAATATATTTATTGTCTTGCGAACATTAAAAAATAAGCAATGGCTTACGATTGCTTTTTTAAATTTATTAATCATTAGTGCTTTTGTGCTTCTATATAATATTTTGTAATGCGAAAGCTAATTGAGTATATTATTCGTGTTATTGAGAAAGTACCTTGGTTTAAATCATTAATTAAGAGATTTTTATTTGAGTATTCTTTTCGAAAAAACAAACAGGAAATAATATCTTTACATAACGAAAATATTAATAACGGCCGCTTAGTCCGAATTTCTATTAAAGACGAAAAGATAAAAAATAGGTTAATAAATATATTTAAAATTAGTTTCGGATTTATTATAAAATTACAGGGATTAGAGATTTACAGTAAACCCGCTGCTATTATTTTATTACCGGAAACGATTGATGAATATTTAAAACTTATCGGGACAAAATCTCGCAATATGATTCGTAAAGCAGAGAAAAGTGGCTATGTTACAAGGAGTTTTATATGGAATGAAAATCTTGAAGATATTTTTTTAATACATACATCTTCAAAAATTCGGCAGGGACGTCAAATGGATAAGAATTACAGGCAATATCCAAAGCAAATTGATAGTATTGATACCAAAGATTTTAAAATTAAACATATTGGTGTTTTTCATAATGATAGGGTTGTAGCTTATATTGAATTGTCTGTTTATGGTAATTTTGCTATGACCAGAAGAATACTTGGGAAAAAAGAAGATTTAAAATTCGGGGTTATGAATTTGCTATTTAAAGAAGTAATAAATTATGGAATTACAGAAAGAACTTTTAAAACATTAAATTACCTTACTATGGAAAATTATAAAACCAATAGTTTGTCAGCTTTTAAATACCGTGTGGGTTTTAGGGAATATACAATTCAGCAGTTTTAATTATGAAGGGCAGATATAAAACAATACGAAGGTATTTGAAGAATGATCGTATTAACGATTATGAAAAAATATTATCGGCGGCTGTTGATAATGGATATAAAATCATTTCAATGGAGGATTATATTGGGGTTAAAAATAGTACAGATAAATTATTGATCCTCCGTCATGATATTGATTATACTTCAAAGGCCAATTTGATGATGTTCGAAATTGAAAAGAAGTATAATGCCAGGGCAAGTTACTATTTTCGTAAGCAGACTGTAGATGCGGAACTTATCTTTTTAATAAAGGAATATGGAGGTGAAGCCTCATTACATTTTGAAACCATTGCGGATTACATAAGGGAACATAACATTACAAACAGGGAGCAGCTTTTTAAAACAGATTTTAAAAACCAATGTTTGGATATTCTAAAGCAGGACCTTATTCAATTACGTAAGAGATTTCAAATAAAATGCAGTACTATTGCATCGCACGGCGCAACTGAAAATCGTCTTGTTGGCATCCACAATAATTACCTGACAGAAGATGTTAATATATATGGGTTTTTAGATATTAAACTGGAAGCATACCAAAAAGAATTTATTTCTCATATCGGTGAATATATATCAGATACAGTAATTGAAGAGAATGGAGGTTTCAGGTATGGAAAACATCCGATTTCTGTTATTGAAAACGGAGTAAGTCCATTACTGTTTTTAACCCATCCCAGTCATTGGCTTTATAACAACAGGCAAATTTTTAAAAAAATCATTAAAGTGATGGTTTATGGTAATTCTTTTTTTAATGATAAATTCACAAGAATATAAAAATGAACAAAGTTGTTTCTATCGTAACCAATTATTTTGAGTTTGACAACAGGGTACTTAAAGAAGCAATATCCTTGAAAAAAAACGGATATAATGCCCATGTTGTAGCTTTACACCGGGAGGGGTTAAAAGAACATGAAAAGGTAAAAGGCATTCACGTACATCGGATTAAATTGGTAACTAAAAAATGGCCGAAGTCTTCATTTTTTCAACTTTTTAAATATCTGGAATTTAGTTTAAAAATAGCCTTTAAATACAGAAAATTCAATTATGTTCATTGTAATGACCTGGATCCGCTTCCCATAGGAGTGTTTATTAAAACATTCCTGAACCGAAGGATAAAAGTAGTTTATGATGCACATGAGTATGAGACTGAACGTAATGGAATTAGTGAAAGGGGAAGGAAAATTTCCAGAATAGTTGAAAAGGCTTTAATTAAAAAAGCAAACGCCGTAATTACTGTTTCTGATGGAATTGCCAACGAATATGTAAGACTATATGGAATTACCCCTCCTACAGTACTGTTTAATTGCCCATATTATAGTGAAGTAAAAAAAGGAGATATTTTTAGAGAAAGGTTTAATATAAGTAAAGAAACCAGGATTTTTTTATACCAGGGTAATTTGGGGATAAACAGAGGGATTGAATTACTTCTTAGTACATTCAAAAAATTGGATAATGATAAATTTGCAATTGTTTTTATGGGTTACGGTTTCTTTGAAGATGAAATAATTAATGCTTCAAAAAAATATAAAAACATTTATTTTCATCCGGCAGTGAATATGGATGTTTTGCCCAATTATACTTCATCTGCTGATTTTGGATTTTACTTGATAGTTAATGATTGTTTAAGTTATTACTATACTATCGGGAATAAGTTATGGGAGTATATTATGGCCCATGTTCCAGTAATTGCTTTTAATTTATTTGATGTTGGACCAATTATAGAAAAAAATAAAATCGGTTTGATACTGAAAGATGAAACAGAGGAAAACTTAATAAATTTGATAAATAATATTGATGAAGCTTCCAAAACAATCAGATATGAATTTTTTTCAGTTGTTAACAAGAAGTTTAATTGGGAAAATCAGGAAAAGAAACTTATAAAATTATATGAATCCTTATAAAGTTTGCCATATCTCGACCGTACATAATGTTTTTGATGACCGGATTTTTTTTAAGGAATGTAAATCCTTAAAAAAAGAAGGTTATGATGTTTTATTTATTGTAAAAAATCCGAGCAATAAGACGATTGAAGGAATAAATATTATTGGTCTAAAAAATTATAATTCAAGAATACAAAGAGTAATTTTCGGTTCAAATGAAGCTTTCCGTAAAGCTTTGAAAACAAATTCCGATTTGTATCATTTTCACGACCCCGAACTAATGTTTACAGGTGTTTTGCTGAAACTTGCCGGTAAAAAAGTTATTTACGATGTTCATGAAGACCTGTCAAAACAGGTTTTATATAAAGACTGGATAAGATATAAATTCGTTCGTAAAACCCTGTCAGCTATAATAAATGTTTTTGAACAATTTTGTTGTTTGTTTTTTGATGGAATAGTTGCTGCAACTTATGATATTTCAAAAAAATTCAATAAAAGAAAAACTATTGTTTTAAGAAATTTCCCGGTTAAAAGTATGATTGAAAAAACACATTATCCATCAATAAAAAAAGATAAAAATAGTATAATATATGTCGGGGGCTTGTCAAAAATCAGAGGAATTAAGGAAATTATTCAGGCAATGGACCATGTCAATATAAATTGTGAATTATGGTTGATTGGAAAATTTGAAAATGAAGCATATTATGAAGAATGCAAAAACTTATCTTCATGGAAAAGAGTAAAATATTTGGGTTTTAAGAAGTTGGATGAGGTATATGGATACATCAAATTGGCTGATATAGGTTTAGCAATTTTATATCCTTTAAAAAATTATCTGACAAGCCTGCCTGTTAAAGCTTTTGAATATATGGCTTTTGGCAAACCTATAATTATGTCTGAATTTAAATACTGGAAAGAAATTTTTAGCGAATGTGCATTATTTGTTGATCCGTATAATCCAAAGCAGATTTCAGAAAAAATAAATTATCTCATTGAAAATAAAGCAATCCGTGAAAAGCTTGGTGAAAACGGTAAAGAGCTTATTAAAAATAAATATTCATGGGAAAAAGAGGAAATTAGATTATTTGAATTTTATAATAACATTATCAAAAATGAAAATACATCAAATTGAAGATAAAGACATATTAAAATATAAAGAACTCGCTGTTAAAAACGGAACAATTTTTAATTGTTTGGAATGGTTGAACATTTTTGGAGAAAAATTAAAAATATTTGGAATATTTGATAATAATAACATAATGATAGGCGGATTCTACCTTTATGTTGATTCAAAAGCCGGAATGAAATATTATAGAAATCCTCCTTTTACTCCATTTATTGGTTTGTTTTTTGAAAATAAAGCGCAGAATAAAGTAAAATCACACTCATTTGAAAAATCAATTATAAGCCAAATAGCTGACTTTATCAGCAAATTACCATATCAAATATTATCCATTGCATTTCAAAAAGATTTCATTGATATGCAGCCCTTTATCTGGGAAAAATATAAGGTTGTTCCTAATTATACATACATCATTGACCTGTCACAATCAATAGATAAAATAAACTCTGAGTTAGCGTCGGAAAGAAGAAATGACCTGAAAAAAGCATATAAGGATGAAATTAAAGTGGAAAAAACGGAAGATTTTAATATAGTCAAATCTTTGGTGCTGAACACTTTTGACAGGATAAAAAAATCAATAGATAATTATTACCTGGATAAAATATTATTTGACTTTGCTAAAAATAACAATAGTTTTGCTTTTACTTCATATTTAAATAAAACTCCTATTGCAACATGTTTCTGTATATATGATAAGTCAACAGCTTATTATTTGCTGGGTGGATATGATAGTGAAAACCGGCATAAAGGAGCAGGAGCATTGGCAATCTGGCAGTCAATACAATATGCTAAAAGTTTAAACTTGCAATATTTTGATTTTGAGGGCTCAATGGTTAAACCTATTGAAAGATATTTTAGGGGATTTGGTGGTGATATGTATCCATATTATACTATTAATAAGGCAATTATGCCAATTGAAATTATATTGAAATTTATCAAACGACAAACTTTTTAATTTCTCTGAAGGATGAAGATAATTATTTCACATGATGTTGATCATATTACTGTCAGCGAACACTTCAGGGATTTTATTATCCCGAAATTCATTATCAGATCGAAGATAGAATTCTTAACCGGAAAAATATCATTCAAGCAGTACTTTTTAAGATTAAAACATTTATTACAGAACAAATGGCAAAACATTGATGAATTAATAGAGTTTAACCTCCAAAATAATATTCCTGCCACATTTTTTATCGGTGTAAATAAAGGTTTGGGATTAAATTACAGTTTAAAACTCTCGGAAAAATGGATTAAAAAAATTCTTGAAAAAGGTTTTGATTGCGGTGTTCATGGAATTGCTTATCAAAACCAAATAGATATTGACATGGAATACAAAATTTTCAGGGAAATATCAGGACTGGATAAATTCGGTATCAGAATGCATTATTTGAGAATGAATACAAATACTCTTGAATTTCTTTCAAAAGCTAATTATATTTTTGATTCAAGTATTTATTCGATGGGCTCTCCATACAAGACAGGCAATATATGGGAATTTCCGTTAAATATCATGGACGGCTTTGAAATAGAGGCAGGGAAAAAATGGCAAAGTAAAAATTTATCTCAGGTAAAAGAAAGCACATTAAAAAAAATTGAACTTGCTGAAAAGAAAAAATTAGAATACCTGACAATTTTATTTCACGACCGGTATTTTAATAATAGTTTTAAAACATGGATGGATTGGTATTGTTGGTTAGTTGACTGGCTAAAACAAAATAATTTTCAGTTTATTAATTACAGAACTGCCATTGATGAATTAAGAAAATAATATGAAACATCCATGACAAGTAAATTTTGACACACAGGAGTATGGTTATATGAAATTGGAAATTAGAAATTAGAAATTTGGACTTCTCCTGAATTTCTAATTTCTAATTTCTACATCTTGAATTGTTAAAATGTAATCCATTAAAAATGTATGAACTACAAAATATAAACATATGAAACTCCTCATTCTTACACAATATTTCCCTCCTGAAGTTGGTGCTCCGCAGAACCGCTTGCATGAACTTGCCGTAAGACTTAAAAAAAAAGGTGTTGAAATAACTATACTTACTGCAATGCCTAATTATCCACAAATGGAAATTTATGATGGCTATAAAAGAAAATGGTATTATTATGAAGAAATTGATGGTTTAAAAATTCACCGGTCATGGATATTTGTAAGAAAAAACAAATCCATATTCTTCAGATTAATGAATTATTTCTCTTTTGTATTTTCTTCGTTATTTACCGGTTGGTTTAAGCTGCGAAAATTTGACTTCATTTTATGTGAATCACCTCCTTTGTTTTTGGGTATTACAGCATACATATTAAAAAGGTTGAAAAAATCGAAACTTATATTTAATGTATCAGACCTTTGGCCCGAGAGTGCTGAAAAATTAGGTTTGGTTAAAAATAAATTTTTCCTGAAACTATCAACAAGATTAGAAGAATTCACTTATAAACATTCTGAATTAATTACCGGTCAAACACAGGGTATTGTCAATAATATTTCAGAAAGATTTCCTGATAAAAAAATATTCTGGCTAAAAAATGGTGTTGACCCTGATTTTTATTGTCCTGATAAAATAAAAGATAACTGGCGTGAAAAAAATGCTTTTAGTGACAATGACCTGATTTTTTTATATGCCGGTATTTTAGGCTATGCTCAAGGATTGGAAGTAATTTTAAAAGCCGCTTTTCGTTTAAAAGATAAAGAAAATATTAAATTTGTTTTCTATGGCAATGGACCGGAAAAGGAAAAATTAATTAAAATTAAAACTGAATTTAGTCTTAAAAATGTGTATTTTTATGACCCGGTTACAAAATCTGATTTGCCATACATTATTAAAGGAATTGATGCAGCAATAATTCCTTTAAAGCGTTTAGAACTTTTTAAAGGTGCTATACCTTCAAAAATATTTGAAAATTTAGCTATGAAAAAACCCATATTACTTGGCATTGAAGGTGAGGCAAAAGAATTACTGATTGATGAAGGTAAATGTGGTTTGGCATTTATCCCCGAAGATGATAATGATCTGTATGAGAAAATTCTCACTTTATATAATTCAAGAAATTTAATTGATGAATTAGGAGAAAACGGACGGCAATACGTAAGTAAAAATTTTAACAGGAATGTTATTATTGATGATTTTTACAAATTTATAATTTAGTATGATAAAGAAAAAAGTAATTTTTAGTTATACATATTTTTACCTGATTTTATTACTGGTTCTTTTTATTCCTTTATATAAAAAGTTCATTCCCTATTTGGCCGGTTTAATTGTTCTAAACTGGGTTATTGAGTTTGATTTTATCAAGAAATATAAAAGACTTGTTAATGACCGTAATCGCTTATGTATTCTTTCATTTTCGGTATTGTATATTTTTTATTTAATCGGTGTGTTTTATTCATCAAATATTGATTATGCTTTATTTGATTTAGAAGTTAAACTATCGTTATTATTATTTCCTTTGGTATTTTCAACTATTGATCAATCAATTTTCACTCCCAGAAGAATCATATATGTTTTTGCAGTTTTTATTACCGGTTGTTTTATCGGAACTTTAGTATGTTTTGGAAATGCTGCCTACAATTTTACCCAAACAAACTCTGTTGATTATTTTTATTATATCAATCTTTCAATATTTCATCATTCGGGCTATTTTGCAATGTATCTGAATTTTGCAATTGCTTTGATAATATATTTTTTATTAACAAACTGGAAACAAAATTTAAACAAATGGAAAATTGGTGCATTAAGCTTATTAATAATTTATTTTCTCATTTTTATCATACTATTAAGTTCTAAAGCAGGAATGCTTACTCTTATCATTATATTTTTACTCACGGTAAGTTATTTGATTATTTTTGAAAAGAGGTACTTTCAGGGAGCACTGATTTTTTTGATGGTTTGTGTTTTATTTATTGGGGCCTTTAAATTGTTTCCAAAATCATTAAATAGAATAATTATAGCACAAGAAGCTCTTGAAAACAGGAACCAGATTGAACATGGCGCAAGTGAAGGAACTACCGGAAGATTATTGATTTGGGAAAATTCTCTTGAAATTATCCGAAATAATTTTTTATTTGGTGTTGGAACAGGTGATGTTAAAGATATTTTACTTGAAAAATACGAAGAAAATAAATTTACATATTATCAAAATAAGGAATTTAATGCTCATAATCAGTACTTACAGACTTTTATCTCTCTTGGTTTGTTTGGATTTTTAATCCTTTTATTAACGTTAATCTTACCCTTAGCTTATGCTATTAAGAACAAGCAATTTATCTATTTGTTTTTTCTTATAATTTTCTCTTTGAATTTGTTGGTAGAGTCAATGTTTGAAACTCAGGCAGGTGTGGTTTTTTATGCATTTTTTAATTCATTTTTATTATTTATCAGAAAAAGCCCTGATGAGAAATAAACTATTTGAACAGAAACAAATACGTACTATTTGGAACGAAAACAAAGAAAAATGGTATTTTTGAAAAGGAGTAGTTTAGTAAAATAGATATTGGTTGTTTACTTGTGTCTTAATTCCGAATATTTTAGATTCAATGTCCCTATACAAAAACAAATACCGCATAGAATCAAACAGGAGGCAGTTTTGGGATTATTCTGCGCCGGGGTCTTATTTTATTACGGTATGTGTTCAGGGTAGAAAAAACATATTAGGCAGAATTGAAGACCGGAAAATGATATTATCCGATGCCGGAATAATTGTATCTGATTATTTTGCAGAAATACCAACATATCATAAACGTATTGTTTTAGACGAATGGGTGATTATGCCTAATCATTTTCATTGCATTATTATATTGGGGGGTTATGATTTTGATAATGGGGTTTCGGTTGTTGGTGGGGGTGATGGTGATGGTGGTGATGGCGTTGTTGGTTATGTAAATAAAATTCATGAATTTTATCTACAACACCATACAAAAAAACCAACCGAAAACGATATAAAACAATACCGAAAATTACGCCGGAAAATGTTAATCCCAATGATTATGGGGAAATTCCAAATGCAAACGTCAAAACAAATAAATATTATCAACAATACAATTGGAAACAAAACATGGCAATCAAATTACAACGATCATGTAATCAGAAACAGTAACGAACATCAACGCATTAAACAATATATTAAAAACAACCCTTTAAATTGGAAGGATGATACATTTTACAAATAACAAAATAATCAAGAAAAAAAACCCCGTCAGGAAAAAACCTGACAGGGTTAAATTATTTTAGTTAATCCTTGCATGAAAACTTGGCGTTTTCTTGCAAACACTAGCTAAAAATATTCTTAAACAACTCCCTGTGCTAACATTGCATCGGCTACTTTTACAAAGCCTCCGATATTTGCTC
Organism: Bacteroidota bacterium; assembly: GCA_030610255.1. Classification (GTDB taxonomy): domain Bacteria; phylum Bacteroidota; class Bacteroidia; order Bacteroidales; family JADFUO01; genus JADFUO01. The sequence continues at coordinate 3,518 of JAUWSB010000035.1, read as the reverse complement.
CTTTCACATAGTCAATATAACCGTCATCTTCTTTACCGTATTTAACACAAGTTTCGTGAATGTCTTTCATAATTGTTTGCAGTCTGCTGTCAACTTCTTCTCTTGTCCATGATAATCTTAATGAGTTTTGTGACATCTCAAGACCTGAAACTGAAACACCACCTGCGTTAGCAGCTTTACCGGGACCGTAAAGGATTTTTGCATCCTGATAAACAAGAGTTGCTTCAGGTGTAGATGGCATGTTAGCTCCTTCTGAAATACACATACAACCGTTTTCAATTAATATTTTAGCTTCATCTTCATTTATCTCGTTTTGAGTAGCATTTGGCATAGCTACATCGCATTTAACACCCCATGGTCGCTGTCCTTCGTGATATTCGCAGCCGTATTTTTCAGCATATTCTCTGATTCTTCCTCTCTTAACATTTTTAAGATGCATAATATATGCCAGTTTTTCTTCATCAATTCCGTCAGGGTCATAAATATAACCTGATGAGTCGGATAAAGTAACTACTTTACCACCTAACTCTGTAACTTTTTCAGTTGCATACTGGGCAACATTACCTGAACCTGAAATAGCAACGATTTTATCTTTCAAAGAATCACCTTTGGTTTTCAGCATTTCTTCTGCAAAATAAGTAGCTCCGTAACCGGTAGCTTCAGGTCTGATTAAGCTGCCACCCCATTCACGACCTTTACCGGTTAAAACGCCGGTAAATTCGTTCTTAAGTCTTTTGTACTGACCAAATAAGAAACCGATTTCTCTTCCGCCAACGCCGATATCACCTGCAGGTACGTCAGTATTTGGACCAATATGACGGAATAATTCAGTCATAAAACTTTGACAGAAACGCATAACTTCATTGTCGGATTTTCCTTTCGGATCAAAATCCGAACCACCTTTACCACCACCCATAGGAAGTGTAGTTAAACTGTTTTTAAATACTTGCTCAAATGCTAAGAATTTTAAAATACCGAGGTTAACTGTAGGATGAAAACGTAAACCGCCTTTGTAAGGTCCGATAGCGCTGTTCATTTCAATACGGATACCTTTGTTTATCTGAACTTCGCCTTTGTCATCAACCCAGGGAATTCTGAATAAAATAACTCTTTCAGGTTCTGCAATTCTTTCTAAGATTTTTGCTTCCTTGTAATGAGGATTCTCTTCAATATAAGGAACTAATGATTCAACAACTTCCTTTACTGCCTGATGAAATTCTTCTTCACCAGGATTTTTAGCAATAATTTTAACCATAAAATCATTGACTAATTGGTCATAAGCATTGTTTGTCATAATTTCAAAATATGTTTATAATTGGTTAATAATGTCAATATTTCGGCAATATTACTCAAAATATTTTATTCAAAACAAGAAAATACGGGCTTTTTTTTATATGCCTTAATTTTTTAGATTATAATCTCATAAAATTGTTATAATTTTATAGTCTCAATATTTATAAATTTTGAAGGATGAAAGAAATTGTGAAATCAAAAAATAATATTCCAAAATTGAAAGACGAGAGTCTTGAACGTTTAAAGGAATTAGCTGCTATAAACAAAACTACAAGTATATTAAAAGCAAATCAGCCGGTTAATGAAACATTTCAACAGATTTGCCTGATTTTACCATCTGCCTGGCAGTATCCTGAATATACGGTTGCAAGGATAACATTTGACGGAAAAGAATATAGAACACCAGGGTTTAAAAAAACAAACTGGATGATGAGCCAGGATTTTGAAACTATTGATAACAAAACCGGTAAAATTGAAGTTTTTTATTTAAAAAATTTTCAAGAATTCGACGAAGGACCCTTTCTTAATGAAGAACGCGATCTTATAATCAATATTACGAATCTGATAACAGGGTATTTGAATAGCATTAAAGGAAAAGATGCCCTAAAAAAAATAGGTTATAAATACGAAATTGATGAATCGATTCCGGAAAAAAATAAATGTGAAATTACTAACAGGCAATTACTTCAACGATTTCTAAATAAAAACAATTATAATCGTGATATTTACCACGACCTTATGCCCTTCAAGGTTAAGGAAATACTTTTAGTAGCAAATCTTTATGATGCTTACAACATTGAAAAAGAAGGCAGGTTTTCTGAACATGTTTTAGGCGAATACCATCAGCTTAATTTAACATCCCTTCCGCGTATTACAGGTGTTTCAACTTATGATGAAGCTTTTGAGCAACTTGGCACAAAACATTATGACCTGATAATTGTTATGATGGGAAGTGATAAAAAAATGTCTCTTGAATTAAGCAAAAAAATTAAAGCAAAATTTCCATACATCCCGATTTTCTTTTTACTGAATAACATTGCAGAGATAGAGTTTTTTAAAAGCAATAAAAAAAAGCTGGATTATATCGACAGGACATTCGTTTGGAATGGTGACTCAAAAATATTCTTCGCAATGATAAAACTTGTTGAAGATGAGATAAATATTGAAAATGACACTACAATAGGACTGGTTAGAGTGATTTTATTGGTTGAAGATTCAATAAAATTTTATAGCCGGTATCTTCCATTACTTTATAAAATAGTAATGGAACAAACAAAAAGAATAATTGAAGATGTAAGTACTGATGAATTATACAAGGTTCTGAGAATGAGAGCGCGTCCTAAAATAATATTAACCTCAACTTACGAAGGTGCGATTAAAGTGATAAATAAATATAAAGATTATCTGTTGTGTGTTATTACTGATATTGAATATGAAAAAGATGGTGAACAGGATAGTAATGCAGGTTTCAAATTAATAAAACTCGTTAAAAAAGAAATAAAAGGTTTACCAACAATTATTCAATCGTCAGATATAAAAAATGCCGAAAAAGCTTACGAATTACAATCAACCTTTATAAATAAAAATTCCGATACATTACTTCAGGATTTTCAAAGTTTTATTACATACCATTTAGGATTTGGCAATTTTATTTACAGAGACAATACAGGACGTCAGATTGGAGTGGCAAAATCACTGAAAGAATTTGAAACCCATCTAAGAACCATTCCCGATGAATCACTTTTATATCATGCAAAAAAAGATAATTTTTCACTTTGGCTTATGGCAAGAGGCGAGATACAGGCAGCAAGAATATTAAATCCCCGTAAAGTTACTGAATTTGAAAGTCCTCAAAAAATACGTGAAGTTTTAATTGATGTTATTCAAAATTTCAGAAATGAGCAAAACAAAGGCAAAATCATACCATTTGAGGAATCAGCGATTCTTGATGAAAGTAATATCGTTAGTCTTACAGAAGGTTCACTCGGTGGTAAAGGCAGGGGACTGGCTTTTATCAATACATTGATATATAATTATGATTTCTCAAAACATGTACCGAATATCAATATTTGTGCACCTAAAACATCTGTAATTGGAATTGAGGAGTATGAATATTTTATTATCAGAAATAAATTACAAGAAAAAATTTTATCTGAATTGGATTATGAAAAAATCAAACATATATTTTTAAATGGTAAATTAACAGATACTTTAATTAAAAGACT
>JAUWSB010000101.1 GCA_030610255.1 Bacteroidota bacterium | reverse complement strand
CCTGCTTGAATTCCACCATTTAACAGGGTCATAACTTAAATCCTTTCCTGCAATTAAACCAACAACAAAAATGAAACTAATTAGTATTAACAGCTTTCCAAGAAATGTTATTGACCTGCGTTTTCTGTAAGTTATAAGTTTGAATTTTCCCATTAATTAAATCAATAATATATTTTGGCAAGATAGAATTTTTTCTTAAAATTAACCCGCCTATTGTAAAATATTATTATAATTTTGCATTTTTTTAGAAAATTAATAATTATTTGATATTTAATTTTTTATTATGAAATACTTAAAATACTTCGCTTTATTAATGTTCTTCTTGTTTGCATTAGATGCAAGCGCCTATCTTGATCCTGGTACAGGAAGTATAATAATTCAGGCATTAATTGCAGGTTTTGTTGGCGCAGCTTTTGTTATTAAAATTTACTATAAGAGGATTAAAGATTTTTTTGCAAATATATTCTCAAAAAAGAAATGATGGCTGAAGAAAAGCAGAATATCGCAGGCTCTTTCAGAGACCCAAGTGGTTTTTTGTTTAAAGAAAATGGTAAAATTTATCGCCGGATAAATAAAGTCTATACTGATGATTATGAGCAATTAATGTCATCGGGGCTATATAACAAGCTTGTAGGAAACCATTTATTGATACCTCATATTGAAACGGAATTAAAAAACGCAGATGATGATTTGCTTTATAAAATTATCCAGCCCGAATTAGTTCAATTTATTTCCTATCCTTACGAATGGTCATTCAGCCAGTTGAAAGATGCTGCCCTGACAACCCTGAATATCCAGAAAATTTCAATGGAGTATGGAATGTCATTAAAAGACAGTACTGCATATAACATACAATTCTGGAACGGAAAACCTGTTTTGATTGACACACTTTCGTTTGAAAAATATAAGGAAGGCGAACCATGGGTAGCATACAAACAATTTTGCCAGCATTTTTTATTACCTCTTGTTTTAATGAGTTATACTGATATCAGGTTGAATCAGTTATTTCGTGTTTATATTGATGGGATACCATTAGACCTCGGAGCAAAATTGTTGCCTCGAAAAACACGTTTTAAATTTTCAATATTTGCTCATATTCATCTTCATGCAAAATCACAAAAAAAATATGAGGATAAAGCAATAGAAAAGAAAAGCCGCATAAGTAAATTCAAATTACTGGCTTTGATTGATAGTCTTGAAACGACGGTTAAAAATCTTAAATGGAATCCGAAAGGCACGGAATGGGCTGATTATTATGATATAACAAATTATTCTTCGGATGCTTTTAAGTGCAAGAAAGATTATATTGAAGAATTTCTGGAATCAATTAATCCTGACTCGGTTTGGGATTTAGGTGCAAATACCGGAATATTCAGCAGGATTGCCTCAGAAAAAAATATACCAACTATTTCGTTTGATGTTGACCCTGCTGCAGTTGAAAAAAATTATCAAATATGCAAGGAAAAAAATGAAACCAATATTTTGCCGCTGGTTCTTGATCTAACAAATCCGAGTGGAGGTATAGGATGGGCTAATCAAGAAAGAATGTCATTTATTGAACGCGGACCGGTTGATGCTGTTTTTGCTTTGGCATTGATACATCATTTAGCTATTTCAAATAACCTTCCGTTAATTAATATTGCTGAATTTTTCAGCAGCATCTCTAAATTCCTGATTATTGAATTTGTTCCTAAAAGCGACAGCCAGGTTAAAAAATTACTTTTAACAAGAGAAGATATTTTTGATAAGTATGATAAAGAAAATTTTGAAAAAGATTTTAAAAATTATTTTAATATCCGGAAATGCCTGAAAATTGAGAGTTCTGAAAGATATTTATATTTAATGGAAAAGAAATGAAAAAATCTGCTGTAATTCTTCATCCATTTATATTTGCGGTTTATCCAATATTATTTTTTTACACTCATAATATCAGTGAGGAATATTTTAGTTCCACATCTCTCTCTCTCGGCATATCATTGATAGTTTCAATATTTTTTTGGCTGATATTTAATCTGATTTTAAAAAATAAAAGAAAATCTGCAATTGTTGTCACACTGCTGATATTTTTCTTCTTTTCATACGGACGTGTTATTCAGCTTTTTGAAGGTAAAGAGGATTTGCTTTCTCCTGTTGTAAATTATATTCTTATTTCCCTTGTTTTCTTGATTTGGATATTCCTGATAATATTAATAAAAAGATCAAAAAAGGATTTTAAAATAGCCACAAAAATATTAAACATAATAGCTGTTATTTTATTGTTTTTAAATGTTATGAACATTGTTTTGTATGAATTAAGCCGGAAAAAAATACAACTCAGTAAAATAAACGAATCAAAAACCGGTATAACAAACGACAGTGTAATTAAGGAATCACATCCAGACATTTATTATATTCTTTTAGATGAATTTGCCAGTTCTTCAACCATTAAGGATATTTTTGATTATGATAATTCAGATTTTGAGAAATTTCTTTTAGATAAAGGATTTTTTATTGCTCACGAATCAAAAATTAATACCGTAAAACCATGGACGCCTTTAAGAATGGCATGTATATTAAATATGGAGCAAATTAAATCGAATGAAATTAATCAATGTTATAAATTAATGAAAAACAGCAAGGTTGTTGATATTTTAAAATCAAAAGCTTATACTATTTATAATTTTCCGATGCGCTATTACGAAGAAAAAACTTCGCCTATGACCAAGGCAGATTCTACCTTTGGAATTTCGTTTGGAAAATACAAAGGACCTGCTTATAAACTTAGTAATTTCAATAATGAGTTGCTAAAGACAACTGTTTTTAGAAAATTTATTAAAGATTATTACCGGAAGACTTTGGCAGATGATAAAAAATATGATAATATTTATGCAAATTATATAAGTTTTACCTTTAATAAACTGAAAAAAATACCCGAATATCAGAGCCCGAAATTTATTTATGCACATATTGAATGCCCCCATAATCCTTATGTTTTTGATAGAGATGGTAAACGAATAGGTATAAAATGGGATGGAGAAAAGTACTATCTTGATCAATATATTTTTACTACAAAAATAGTGGAAGAAACAATTAATGAAATTCTTAAAAAATCAGTGGAGCCACCTGTAATTATTTTACAATCCGACCATGGAACATTTCAAACGAAAAAGGGTAGCAAACTATGGGTCGGCACCAAACCCGAGCATACACAAAATATTTTTAATGCCATTTATTTACCTGGCATTAGTTATGAATTTCTAAATGATTCATTAGTACCTGAAAATACTTTCCGCATAGTATTTAATTCATATTTTAATACAAATTATGAATTGATAGAGAATTAGAGTCTGTCTATAAAGTCAGTTTTTTTAATTTAAGAACACCCCGATAGATATCGGGGTTTTATTGTTGCTCAGAGATTCTTATGGGAATTCTAAGAAGTCTTGAATTCCCGCCCGTGCCGAAAGGCACGTTCGGACGGGTTTGGTTCTTTTGGTTCAAGCCAAAAGAACAATTAAAAAAATCCTTTTTAAATATTTGTGTTTAGGGTGTCCCAATGCGGAAAACAGGAAAAAAGATTATTTCGCAGATTTACCTGTTTTAAAATATTGAGTAAGTGTTTCGCTGTAGAAATAATTCTGGATTACCGGGTGGGCTTTAACTTTCCAATAATATGTTGTGTCAGGCAGAAAACCATTTATTTTTTCTGTGAATTCTACAACTTGTTCTTCCGGAGAGGGAGTTTCTTCTTTCTTGCATTGATAACTGAAAAGAGCTACAGACAAGATGATCATAGAAGAAAAGACAATCTTTTTCCTTTTGATCCAAGGGAACATCAATAAAAATAATCCCGGTAAAAAATAGATTAAACTTGAGTGATTGATTGTATTGAGAGGTTTATTTGTTAGACACGTTGAATTATATTTCGAAAAATCGGGATCAGTTGAATAAATCACTTCATAGCTATTTCCAGGAATACCTTTCCAGATAAATGTAACTGAAGTCGAATCAACTTCGTTTCCATTTATCGGAGAAAGTAATTTTACTTTGGAGAATAACCCAGGTATGTCAAATGACCTGTATCCATTTTTTAATTCTTCTGTGAGGTCTATTATTATGAATTCTTCATAGTTATGATAATAAAATAAGTATATGAAACAATTCTTCAGATCATAAATATTTGAATACTGAGTCGGATATTTCCCTTCCTGATGTGTGGCATCTAATATTGATCCTATAAAATATGTTGTTAAATCATAATTGCCGCTTAACATTTCTGTAGCAGTTTCATAGCGACAGCAGGGATATCCTCCTAAATCAGGGTGGGAGTGGTAAAAATTGGTCAGCACCTGATAATTGCCTTGGATGGGAATTATACTATCTCCTTCAACAATTATTGAGTTGCCGGCAGAATCCCCAACAATGTATTGAGCTTTGTATTGATCTTCACAATAATACTCTGCAAAAACTTCTAATGCCTCTTCTATATTTGCACATTCTTCGATGACTTTTTGCATAAGCGGACCCGGATATTTTTCTTTATGAGCTTCTGAAAAAGACATTGCCAGGTATGGACCGGCAGTGGCATCCCAAAATAACCCCTGATCATTCATTCCACCCTGTGGAAATCCACTTCCCCAACCGAATTTGATCCAGCCGTGCTTATTATCCTCCGACGGATAAAACCACATTTTTGAATATGGATCTTCCCAATCCTCGTTATTTCCGGCAAGTATTTTATTGTCTTTAACAACATAAAATATTGTACACGAATACAACTGAATGCCTGTAAGCAATATAGATAGCAATACAAATAAAATAACCTTGATTTTCATTATTGTGGATTTAAATATTTTTTTCTTTCCATCCCACGATTGCTGCCGGCAGTGTATGTGCAATATAAAGTAAACATGCTGCAATTACTACATCTATCGGACCCTGCTCGGCAATGGCAAAACCATATACAATCACCAGTACGATAATGGTAAAAGCGCTGTAAGAATACTTAAGCGAATTTAACATAACCTGTAATTGCCTTTCGTCAAGATTTTTATCAGAGGTGTGAGACATTTTCCAAAGTTGTGTTTTGATAAAAACCTTAATGAAGGAAAAAATAAGCAGTATAAAAGAAGCTGCTTCACAAACTATAACAAATACAGGCCAGTCATAGTATTTGCCTGTGTAAAAAATGCTTAGAATTAAAATAATACTCAGATAATTTATAACTATCCAGAGTTTCCTTTTTTGCTTAGTCATTGAATTTTTCTGTTTCATTTTATTGTCCTCCTATTTTATTTTTAAGTTCGATAATTTCTTCAATCAATGGTTTTAAGGGTTCGGTTGAAAAGATAAGTTCAATAGGCAGTCCGAAATATTCACTTATTTTAAAAGCCAGATCAAGGCTCGGATTATACTCTTCCCTTTCTAAGTACCCGACAGTTTGAAAATTCACACCGATTATTTCAGCTAATTCTTTTCTTGAAATATTTCTTTCTTTCCTGAGAACTGCTATTCTGTTGTACAATTTTCGCGATTTCATAAAACCATGTATGTTAAATATAAATTAAAAACGCAAATATAATATAAAATATTGTAAATATACAACAAAAAATCAAAAAAAATTAACATTAATTTATAAGATGCTAATTATCAATGGGTTATAAAAGAAAAAATTGTGATTATGTCAAGTGCTATTTCGATGTGTGCATTGTTTCATTGTATTGAATAATTTGTTCCTGCTCCAATTCCGTGTTTTTCTATTAAATTTTTATTAACCAAACCTGATAAAATTCTTTTTACTGTAGAATTAGGGATATTTAATTTTCTCGCAATTCCTCCTGATTTACATCCCGGGTGATTTTCAATAAAGATAAGTATTGATTTTTCTCTTGGTGCTAATTGTGCCTGAACTCCTTGAATATTAAGTTTAGTTAATAATTGTTTTTGAATATTCAGTAAAGCACTAAAAAAGAATTTAACCCAAGACGTAACTTCTTCTCCATGTCTTTCTGCTTGACATTTTCTCAATTCAATGTAATATTCATTTTTTCGACTTTCTATCTCGCGTTCAAAACTTACGTATTGAATCCATTTATAGCCGTTTTTTAATAAAAGTAAAGTGGAAATACGAAATGATTCGTAATTATTCGATTATGATACGATTATTTTTTATTTAACAATGATACGGAATGATACGGAAATATACGATGCTGATTCGATATGCAAAGTGTTGTGCCTCGTTTGTTTTATTCCCTCAGTAATCTTGAATCAAAATATATTTTTCATCATTATTATCAAATTGAGGTTCTGTGTCAGAAAATATTACCTGTCAACCTAAAGGTTCACCGGAAATTTCTATTGATTTAGTTTTTAAAATCCTTATTGGGCAAAGCTTTTGTTGTGCTTTCGTACTTTCTTATGACTGTCTGCCTTTCAGCGTTGGCAAGGCATACTCTTTGTTTTTAATTGGGCAGTGTATAGTAAATTCCTGCATCCGGGCCAAGCGGTATACCCAAAACCAGCCATACCACTAAAAGCAAAACCCATAAGATCAGGAAAACAATGGAATAGGGAACCATGGTAGCAATTATGGTTCCTATACCTGCTTTTGGTTCATATTTCTGGACAAAAGCAATGATCAGAGCAAAGAAACTCATCATAGGAGAGATCACATTGGTTACACTATCGCCGATACGATACACAACCTGAGACAATTCCGGCGAATAACCCATGATCATAAACATGGGAATAAAAATCGGTGCAATGATAGCCCATTTGGCTGACGCACTTCCCATCAGCATATTGATGGAGGCAGCAAGCAGGATGAATAGGATCATCAAAGGAATAAGTCCGATGTCGGCAGACATCAGGAGATTGGCTCCTTTAACAGCCAGAATTATTCCAAGATTGCTCCACTTGAAATAAGCTACAAACTGAGCTGCAAAAAATACAAGAACAAAGTAAGTAGCCAGAGTTTTCATGGAGGAGGCCATCCCATTCATAACATCCGTATCATTTTTAAATGCCCCCGTGGTAAAACCATATGCAAGACCCGATGCACCGGCAGTAATAAACAACATAGCGACTACTCCGCGGATCAGTGGTGAACTGGATATTTCTCCGTCACTCCCCCGGAAGAAACCGTCTACAGGAATGATCCCGATAAGGGATATAATTATGATGGCTATCAAAGTGAGCAAAGCCATTAGCAAACCTTTTTTCTCTTTTTTTGAAAGTTTATCGAAGGAATTGTCTTTTTCTTCAATCTTACCGGTATATTTACCCAGCCTTGGTTCCACAACTTTTTCAGTGACAAACGTGCCTGCAAAGGCAATGACAAAGGTTGATGCCACCATAAAGTAGTAATTGGCAGTAGGATTTACATCATATGAAGGATCAAGGATCCTGGCTGCTTCCTGAGACAATCCGGCCAGCAAAGGGTCAATGGTTCCCAAAACCAAATTGGCACTGAATCCACCTGATACACCTGCAAAAGCTGCTGCCATACCGGCCACAGGGTGTCTGCCCACAGCCAGAAAGATCACACCGGCAAGCGGTATTAGTAAAACATATCCAACATCCGATGCAACATTCGATAATATACCTGCAAAAACAATTATAAACGTCAACAGATGTCTCTGAGAATTCAATACCAGCATACGAATAACAGCACTTATCAACCCGCTCTGTTCAGCTATACCGATACCGAGCATGGCTACCATCACAATTCCCAGCGGAGCAAACCCCGTAAAATTATCCACCATTTCAAGCAGAATACGGTGAATACCATCATGGGATAAAAGATTAACCGGTCTGACAATTTCATTGGTTCCCGGATGAACAACTTCCCATCCCAATGCATGGCCTATAGCTGAAAATACTAGTGCAGCTAAGGCAAATAGTGCAAAAAGTGTGGCCGGATGTGGTAAGGCGTTACCAACTCGTTCTGTCCAATTCAACATTCGCTGAAAGATCCCTGCACTCTTCTTTGATTTACTCATAAGTTATGTGTTTTATGTTTTGCATTCTTGTTCAGTGCCAGTTTAAAATCATTTCTTATGGATTATTTATTTATATTGTAGTAACGATTCTTAAAAACGCCTGTTTTCCCCGAAGGGATGCCTATGGCAAATGGCGTTTATTTTTTATTACCTGCAGGGCTTTATTATTCATGATTATTTTCAAATAATTCTGACTTTAGTTTAGCTATTCTTTTTGCTTCAACTTTTACTTGTTTCATATGTCCGTAATTAGTGGCAAAGTATATTACGGGGCTATACAGATTACCTGATAATCGTTTCAGAACTGATGATATGCTATAAAACTTTTTCCTTGCATTGATTTTGCCGATTTGGAGTTCGTAAGGTGTCATGTTCTTGGGTTTGAATACAACCGTATTATGATCGTAATACCTCCAGTCTGTAGTTGTCAAACGGTTCTCATTTTTTAGATCTTTATAAATTTTTGTTCCGGGATAAGGAGTTAATATATTGAAGGAAACAGTACTTACTTTATTTTTTATTAAGAATCGAACTGTTTCATCAAATATTTCTTTTGTGTCGCTATCAAAACCAAAGATCATTGATGCATGGATAAGAATACCCATCTTTTTAATCTTTTTCAAGGCACTTTCCAAATGTTCAATTTCCTTAATTGCTTTACGCATTGATTTTAGCTGCTTTTCAGATATACTTTCAATTCCGAAGAACAGTGCTTTGCATCCACTTTCTGCTGCAAGTTGCATAAGTGCGCTATCTCTAACCAACAATGATACAGAAGCCTGTCCTACCCATTTAATTTTTAAAGGTTTAATTGCCCTGAATAAT
>JAUWSB010000138.1 GCA_030610255.1 Bacteroidota bacterium | reverse complement strand
TTCCGGAACCAAGCATAATAATAAGCATAAAAATCCCCCAGAAAACCCCAAAGGCTGTAAAAAAAGTACGCAGTTTGTTTTTCTTTAACGTACTAAATATTTCCTGCCATCTGTCTAAATCAAACATATCTTTATTCATCATGAAGTGCAACAATGGGTTTAACATTAGCGGCTTTCCGTGCAGGAACAAAACCTGCAATAGCACCGGATATTACTAATAAAATTGTTGCACTTATTGCTACTGTAAAATTTACTTCCGGATTAGCAAAGTAATCGGTTGCGGGCATTGCCTTTGAAACCAATTCAAGTAATCCAACACCTAATACCAAGCCAATATATCCTGCAAAAGCAGTAATTAAAATTGATTCCTGTAAAATCAAACTTATTACCGACCATGGGGTTGCACCCATTGCCTTTCTTATACCAATTTCTTTTGTACGATCTTTCACAACAATCATCATAATATTACTAACTCCTACTATTCCTGCAATGATTGTACCTATGCCGATTATCCAAATAAACAAACGAATACTTGCAAACAATTTCATAAATGTTTCATAATTTTCAACATTATTCCATATACGTAATGCTCTTTTGTCTTCGGTTGAAAAATGGTGTCTTTTTGAAAGTTTTGTTCTTATTTCATCAACCATTTGCTCGCTTTGTGCAACAGTTGCATTTCCAACGGTCATTGAAATGTTGTTGATATGGTTTCCGCGGTTAAAAACTCTTTGGGCTGTAGAAACCGGTATATAAACCCTTGTGAGGTCTCGGTCACCACCGGGATCATCAAATACTCCGACAACCTTAAACGGTACTCCGCTTAATTTTACATGTTTCCCGATCGGGTCTTCTCCCTTAAAAAGTGCCTCTTCAACTAACCTGCCGATTGCCGTAACTTTCCTGTATTCTTCAATATCAAGATTATTTAAAAATCTCCCGTTTGTGACTTCCAGATTTTCAATTTTTCCATAATCGGGGTGTGAACAAAAAATATCAAAACTCCCGTATTCATTTTTATATGATATGGTATTATTTTCCCATATTCTAAACCGTGAAGAAATAAATTCAACACTATCAATTGTTTTAATATCTTCATAATCAGTATTCGTAAATCTTATGAACCTTCCGGGCTTGTATCCTTTATGAGCTATACTTGTGATTCCCTGGTTTACCCATAGAGTATTTTCAGCATCACCTTCAAATTCTTTTTGTACACCATTTTCAAGACCATAACCCGAACCCAACAAAACAATAAGCATAAATATACCCCAGGCTACACTAAAACCCGTTAAGAAAGTACGCAATTTGTTTTTCCTAATGGTACTGAATATTTCCTGCCATTTATCTAAATCAAACATGTTTTAAGGGATAAGGTTTTTTTATATATTGTTAATCAAATAAGTTTATTATTATCTATTTTTTTCCTCAGCCTTACGACTGAAAGGAGTCCGTATGGAGCCTCTCCCGAAAGCTTTCGGGATTAACGATATTTATTAAAATGTTTTTTACGAATTACGTGTTTGAAGTTCTCGTAACTCGTAATTATTCGTAATATCCTACCGAAAGTTGAATAATTTAAAAACTCATTTAAAAAATTATTCAGTTACTTACAAGACTCATTTCTTCAAGCCATCTTTTCCTATCGCCGTTTGAGATACTTTTTTCAATAATTCCATCATTCAGTTTTATTACCCTGTCTGTCATTGCTGCTATATCGCGTTCATGGGTAACAATTAAAATCGTGATTCCCGTTGCATTTATTTCTTTTAATAATTTCATTACTTCAATTGAAGTTTTAGAATCCAGTGCGCCGGTAGGTTCATCTGCAAGAATTACTTTTGGTTCTGAAATTAAAGCCCTGGCAATTGCCAGTCTTTGCTTTTGCCCACCTGATAATTCATTCGGTAAATGGTCTGCCCAATCAAGCAGGTCTAATTTTTCTAAATATTTTAATGCAATTTTATTTCTTTTTCGTCTTCCAACTCCCTTATAATATAATGGTAATGCAACATTTTCCATTGCATTTTTAAACGAAATCAAGTTGAATGACTGAAAAACAAAACCCAGCATTTCGTTGCGATAATGTGCTGCTTTGGTTTCATTCATATCTTTAATCAGTGTGCCATTCAAATAATATTCTCCTTTATCATAAGTATCTAAAATCCCGATTAAATTTAAAAGGGTTGATTTACCTGATCCTGATGACCCCATAATTGAAATAAGTTCGCCTTTTTGAACTTCCAGATCAATTCCCTTTAAAACATGTAATTTGTTGCTTCCAGTTACGTATGTTTTATGGATGTTTTTTAAAGTTAACATAAGTGAATATAAATATAGTTAAATTTGATGAAGGTTGCCATTTAGTCCCTATGTTTGTAAAGCATAGGGACTATTTAGTTATAACGAATAAAAAAATTGAACATTTCATTTTATTAGCTATTTTCATGCCAATTTGCTTTTCTTTTTGTTAATCAGTGTTTTGGAAATATTATTTATTTTTTATAAACCGGATTTGTGTACGCTTCCTATACATAATGTGTGCGTTATCGTTCAACAACACCGAATATCTATAGTTTAGACTGATATATTTATCAAAAAGTTACAATGCTGAGAAAATTTTATGTAATAAAAAAAGCCGATGAATATTTAAATTTCAATCGGCTTTTAACATCGATTATTGTTTGATTATTTATTTTTTCAAATGCTTTGCAAGGAATTTTTCCATTGCCCTGTAAAAATCAAATCTGTTTTCTTCATTTCTGAATCCATGTCCTTCGTTATCTTTAACCATATATTCAACATCAATCCCACGTTTTTTTAATGCTTCAACAATCTGGTCAGACTCATTGATATTTACTCTGGGGTCGTTGGCACCCTGTGCAACAAACAAGGGAGCCATAATTTTGTTTGCATTCAGAGCAGGAGAGGTTGCTGCAAACTGAACACTGTCGGTTACCGGATTACCAATCATCTCATACATCATATCCAATAATGGTTTCCAGTAAGGAGGAATTGTTTTCAAAAATGTAAATAAATTTGAAACACCCACATAATCAACACCGGCAGCATAAAGAGTTGGATTAACAATCAAACCCTGCAATGTTGCATAACCGCCATAGCTTCCGCCATAGATCGCAATCTTATCAGGATCGGCAATTCCTTGTTCTATCAGCCAATTAACGCCATCGGTAATATCGTTTTGCATTGCAAGCCCCCATTGTTTAAAGGATGATTCCCAGAATTTTTTACCATAGCCTGTTGAGCCGCGGAAATTCATTTGCAATACAGCATAACCTCTGTTAGCCAAAAACTGAATTTCAGGATTAAATCTCCAGGAGTCTCTATACCAGGGACCACCATGCGGATTCACAATAACCGGTAAATTTTGGGGTTCAACACCTTTTGGTAATGTTAAATATCCATCAATAATATAACCATCTCTTGCAGTATATTTAATAGGTTTCATAACAGCCATATCATCTTCATTTATCCAGGGACTGATTTCATGGATTTTTTCAATTTTGTCAGTATTTTTATCATATAAATAATAAGTGCCTAACGAACGGTCGCTGCTTGTCCTTATAATAAATTTATCTTCATTCTTAGTATAATCGGTAATACCGATTTCGTACTGACCAAGGTCTTTCTTCAGCCGTTCAAGTAATTGTTTAAATTCATTATCAAAGTAATGCCTTTCCATTTTCCATGATGTAAAATATGCTGCCCAGATCTTTTTATACTTTCTGGAATATGACATTCTTGACACATCATAAACAGGATTTTCGTAAAGAACCTCAAGTTCTTTACCATTGGCAATATCAAAAATTACAGCAGCACTTTTATCCCTGCCAAGATTAGATGTAGCATAAATATTCTTGTTATCAAATGTAAAAAAGTTAAGATTCACCTGCTCTTTAAAATTAGTAGTTAAAACAGGTTTGAATTCGTCATCTTCGTTTTCACGATACTGGATTTGCGTATTTATACCATCAACTATTGCGTAGGCAACTCTTAATTTGCCATCATGGTCGGTCATCCATCCCTGGATATTTCCGGGGTTTTCTGCCAGCATTTCCATTTTGCCGGTTTTAATGTTCAGGCGATATGGATCAAACACTGTTACATCTCTTTTGTTCAGCCCAATTATTACTTCATCCGGAATATCTTCCAGATCATCAATAATTTGTGTTCTGACGCCTTCAAAGCATGTGAGACATTTAAGGTTTTTTCCGTTATTATCAACGCCATACAATGCATAATTCTCATCACCGCCTGTGTCTTTCAGAAATAAAATTCTTTTATTGTTTGCCCAAAAATATCCTGCTATATCCCTGTCTTTTTCGCCGGTCAGTCTTTTGGCTTTTTCACTTCCTATCTTCTGAACAAATACGTTCATACGACTTTCATAAGGTGCCAGATAAGAAAAATATTTTCCGTCAGGTGAAATTTGATAACTTGATTTTTCAGGATTTTTAAAGAAATCTTCCAAAGGAATTTCTTTTTGTCCCATTACTTTGTTTAATCCACCAATAAACATTGATGTTGCAATAATTGTTACTGCTATCAGTAACGAAATTTTTTGTTTCATAATTTAATTTTTAAGTTTGTAATTCAAATATTATTTGATTCTTGGTAAATATTATCAATTAACTATTTTTGTGCCAGATTTTTTATTGTTCTGATAATTAGTGTTTTATTAGATATTATTTTGATTTGGTTTTTTAAAAATTGTACGATTTTATAAAATTGTGTTCGTAATCGTTCAAAAATTAATCCGCAAAATTATAATATTATTTGTAACTAATAAGTTTATTAATTAATTCCTATTATCTGGCTTTGAGGATAGATTTTGAACTGGTATATGGGGAATACAGGTATAAGGGCATAAAGGTATATGGGTATAAAGGTATAATTCCCTTACCTTATTTCCCCCTATTTCCCTTATTCCCCTATTTCCAAATTCAATAATACTATTTGTTAGGAAATTTTCATTGTTAATTTAATACTGATTTGTAACGAATTTTTTAATATGGAATAATTATTTATAAAATTCGTTTAAATTTACAGTTCAAAATATTAATGGTTTCAGGTTCAAAGTTTCAGGTTTCAGGTTTGACACGGAACTTGAAACCTGAAACAACAGTAATAAAAAACAATATAAATTAATTCTATTAAATTTTTGAAAATTGAACATTTACTCTAAAAAAAAGCGTTGGAAGTGGTTTCTGTTTGCAACAGCAATTATAATTGTTGTTGTTTCCTTGTGGTACACAAATATTCTTGTACGTAAATTTGCTGAAGATGAGCGAACCAATATAAAAATCTGGGCTGATGCTATTCAAAGGAAAGCCAAATTAGTAAATTACACTGATAATTTCTTTGACCAAATTAAAGTAGAAGAACAAAAAAGAGCTGAAATTTTTGCTGAAGCATATAAAATTTTAGGAAGAGAAGAGACTAAGGATAACCTTACTTTTTATATTGAAGTAATTAAAGGCAATACTACCGTTCCGGTAATTATAACAGATGATAAAGGTAAAATAACCAATTTTATAAATATTGACCTTAACACTGACAACGTAAAATATTTAAAGGGGGAGCTTAAAAAGGAATTCACAGTTTATCCGCCTATAACAATAAATTATTATGCCAACAAAAACATTTACCTTTATTATAAAGAATCCCTGCTTTTCAGTGAATTACGCCATGTACTTGATGACCTTATCGAATCCTTTTTTTCGGAAATAGTTGAAAACTCCGCTTCTGTTCCTGTAATTGTAACCGACAGCACAAAAAGACACGTAATTACTTATGGTAATATTGATGACCAAAAAATGATGGATTCGCTGTTTGTTGAAAATACAATTTCATCAATGTCTTATGAAAATGATCCTATAATTTTTGATTTGCCTGATCAGGGCAAAACATACATTTTTTACAAAGACTCATACTTACTTACACAAATCAGATATTATCCGTTTATTCAATTCGGGGTTATAGGGCTTTTTTTGTTGATAGCTTATTTTCTGTTCAGCGCTGCCAGAAAATCAGAGCAAAATCAGGTTTGGGTGGGAATGTCAAAAGAAACCGCACATCAGCTCGGCACACCATTATCATCAATGATAGCCTGGGTTGAACTACTTAAATTAAAAGGATATAAAGACCGGGAAATCACAGAAATTGAAAAAGACATAAACAGGCTTGAAAACATTACCGAACGTTTTTCAAAAATTGGCTCACCTGCAAAACCCGAAAATCAAAATATTATTAAAATCATTTATAATTCCATTGAATACATCAAATCCCGAACATCAAAAAAAGTAAAATATTTAATAACTGTTCCGGAAGATAAAGAAATTTTTGCACCTGTAAATCATAACCTTTTTGAATGGGTAATTGAAAACCTTTGCAAAAATGCCGTTGACGCAATGAATGGGGTAGGAACTATTACAATTAATATTATTGAAGAAAATAAATATATTATTATTGATTTTACCGACACTGGCAAAGGTATTCCCAAATCAAATCACAAAACCGTATTTAATCCCGGATTTACAAGCAAGAAAAGAGGGTGGGGGCTCGGGCTTTCTTTGTCAGAAAGAATCATAAAAAATTATCACCGGGGTAAAATTTTTGTAAAGTCTTCTGTCATTGACCAGGGAACTACATTCAGGAT